>NZ_JAYMYJ010000132.1:0-53571 GCF_035668035.1 Candidatus Thiothrix phosphatis
ACGATAGGCATTACATGGTCGATCTACTAGTCTGTGGTTCATCTGAATTTATGGCCTTACCCATCAAAAATAGGTTTCATCACGTTCGATCACTTGTCCAGGCAGTTAGTTCTCTTCAAACAATCTCCAAATTTCCCTGTGGCATTCCCTACATCACATTCCCGACATTCCCCATCAAAACCGCTTGTAGCACAACCAACAACATCACTACATTACATTGAAAAATAAGAAGTAAAATCCAATTCAACCCACTTGGCACGCAACTTGAAACAGCCTTCCAAAACCCACACGAAACCATTTCGTCACGGAGAACACGCATGGAACTAACTGTTTTAGGGCAAAGCCAAACCACCCCCGCCGCTGGGGGATGTGCATCCAGTGGCTGCGGGAGCAGCGATGACCAACTGGGCCACCTGCCGGAGCATATCCGCGCCAAGGTACATAACCACCCGTGCTACTCCGAAGAAGCACATCACCATTACGCCCGTATGCACGTTGCAGTCGCTCCGGCCTGCAATATCCAGTGCCACTACTGCAACCGTAAATATGACTGTGCCAACGAATCCCGCCCTGGTGTGGTTTCCGAACTGCTGACCCCTGATCAGGCAGTGAAAAAGGTCATGACCGTCGCGGCCAATATCCCGCAAATGACTGTGCTGGGCATCGCAGGCCCTGGCGACCCACTCGCCAACCCTGAACGTACCTTCGACACTTTCCGCCAACTGACCGAGAAAGCGCCCGACATCAAACTGTGCGTTTCCACCAACGGTCTGGCGCTGCCGGAACAGGTCGAAGAACTGTGCAAACACAATATCGACCACGTCACCATCACCATCAACTGTGTAGACCCTGACGTCGGCGCACAGATTTACCCTTGGGTATTCTGGAAAAACCGCCGCATCCATGGCCGCAAAGGTGCTGAAATCCTCATCAAACAGCAGCAGAAAGGCCTGCAAATGCTGACCGATCGCGGCATTCTGGTGAAGGTCAACTCCGTCATGATTCCAGGGGTTAACGACAAGCATCTGGAAGAAGTCAGCCGCGTGGTCAAGGAAAAAGGCGCGTTCCTGCACAACGTTATGCCACTGATTGCCGAAGCCGAACACGGCACCTTCTACGGCGTCATGGGTCAGCGCGGCCCAACCCACGACGAGTTGCAAACCCTGCAAGACGCGTGTGCAGGCGACATGAACATGATGCGCCACTGCCGCCAGTGCCGTGCTGACGCAGTCGGTATGCTGGGCGAAGACCGTGGCGACGAATTCACTATGGACAAGATCGAAGCGACAGATGTCGACTACGAAGCCGCCATGGTCAAACGTGCCGAAGTCCATGCTGCAATCGAAGCCACCCTGGCTGCCAAACAGCAGAAGAAAAACGAGAGCTTCATTTCGCTGGCTTCCCTCGGTATGCCAAAGAAAGAAACCCGCCCGGTGCTGATGGCAGTCGCCACTTCCGGCGGCGGTGTGATCAACCAGCACTTCGGCCATGCGCGTGAATTCCTGATTTACGAAGCCAATGCATTCGACGTGCGCTTCATCAGCCACCGTAAAACCGACCTGTATTGCAGCGGCGATGAAACCTGCGGCGATGGCGAAAGCGTCCTGCAGAAAACCATCAACACCCTCAAAGGCTGCGAAGTCGTGCTGTGTTCCAAGATTGGCTACGAGCCATGGGGCTTGCTGGAAGAAGCGGGCATCATGCCGAATGGTGAGCACGCGATGGAAGCGATTGAAGATGCCGTCGCCGCCGTCTACCGCGAAATGGCTGAAAAAGGTCTGCTCGACAAGCAGCCTGAAAGCAAACAACGCGCTACAGCGTAAGGAGTTTGAACCATGGCACTGCAAATCGTTGAAGGTTGCGTGAACTGCTGGGCTTGTGAGCCACTGTGCCCCAGCCAGGCCATTTACGCCGCGTTGCCACACTTTTTGATCGACGCCAAGAAGTGCACCGAGTGTGATGGCGACTACGCCGATCCGCAATGCGCCAGCATCTGCCCGATCGAAGAAGTCATCGTCGACAACGCTGGTGCTGCTTTAAACCCGCCTGGCTCGCTGACTGGCATACCGCCAGAGCGTTGGGAACAGGTCAAGGCTGAAATCCAGTTGCGGTAAGCCCGCCACAATACGAGGACTCAACCATGCAAGCACGTTTGCTCAAATTTTTGCAGAAACTGCAACAGCGTCACCAGGTCGACCCGGCGCTGAAACGCGCCTACCCCGGCCTGCCCAGCTACTTGCTCAAGCGGCATTCGGCGCTGTTGAGCATGACGCTGGAAGGCGATAGGCATGGCTGAACTCGACTTTTACGAAAAACCCGGCTGCATCAACAACCGGAAACAACAGGAAATCCTCCGGCAACTGGGGCATGTTCTTCGTGCCCATGATCTCCTCACCACGCCCTGGACGCCGGAGCGTCTCCGCCCGTTTTTTGCCGCCAAGCCGGTGACGGAATGGTTCAACTACACCGCACCACGCGTCAAAAGCGGTGAAGTTGACCCTACCGTGCTGGACGAAGCTGGGGCATTGGCGGCGATGGTGGCAGACCCGTTGCTGATCCGCCGCCCGCTGATTGCATGCGAAGCCGGACAATGCAGCGGCTTTGACGACAACCCGGTGTTGCAGGCACTCGGCGTATACGAAGCACCGGAAGGCATCGAAACCTGCCCCAGAGCGCATGCCGCCAACCCCTGCCAGTATCCCCCTGCGGAGGCCACATGAACGCCCCTCTGGATGTCTCGAAATGGAAAGAAGCCGTTGAATTCGCACCCAATGTGTATTGGATCGGTGCGCTCGACCCGACCCTGCGCACGTTCGACATCATCCTGAAAACCGCCAACGGCACCACGTACAACTCCTACCTGATACGCGGCAGTGAAGGCGTCGCCATCGTCGACACGGTGAAGGAAGGTTTCGAGGATGAGTTTTTCCGCCGACTGGAATCGGTGGCGCGTTACGACGAAATCAAGGTGATCGTGCTCAACCACCTGGAGCCTGACCACAGCGGAGCCTTGCCGGAACTGATGCGGCGCGCGCCACAGGCAAGGCTGTACATTTCCACCCGCGCCACCTCCATGCTGAAAGCGCTGCTGCGCCCCAACCGGCAGGAACCGTTTGAATACACCACCGTCACTACCGGCGACCGGGTGAGCCTGGGCGACCGGCATCTGCGTTTTCTGCACACACCGTTTTTACATTGGCCAGATACACAATGCACCTACCTCGAAGAACAACAGGTGCTGTTTTCCGGCGATATTTTCGGCTGCCATTACTGCGATGTGCGCCTGTTCAACGACAAGGTGGGGGATTTCCGCTTTTCATTCGACTACTACTACGCGCACATCATGCGCCCGTTCAAGCAATGGGTGGTGGAGGCGTTGACCCTGATCGAACCGCTGAAAATGAAGGTGGTCGCGCCCACCCACGGGCCGATCCTGCGCGAACGCCCGCGCCGCTATGTGGCGCATTACCGCGAGCTTTCCACCTCCACCCTCACCCGTGAAATTGGTGACACCGACAAGTCGATGATCATTTTTTACATGAGCTCTTATGGCAATACGGCGCGCATGGCGGAGGCCATCTACAGCGGGGCGGACACCGTGGAGGGCGTGCGCGTGTCGCTGTATGACCTGGAAGGCGGCGAAGTCGACCCGTTCGTGGATTTGATCGAGGAAGCTGATGCGCTGCTGTTCGGCTCCCCCACCATCAATGGCGACGCTGTCAAGCCGGTGTGGGATCTGCTCTCCTCACTGGCGGTCGTCAACCTCAAGGGCAAACTGGGCGCGGCGTTCGGCTCCTACGGCTGGAGCGGCGAAGCGGTGCGCATGATCGAAGACCGGATGCGCGGCCTGAAAATGCGGGTTCCACGCGAGGGCTTGCGCGTCAAACTGATTCCGACACAAGAAGAACTTGATGAATGCACAGGGTTTGGTAGGGAAATAGCCAACATTCTGACTGGCAAGGAAGAAAAGCGTGAGGTCATTGATTTTGCAAACCTTTGATTCCAGGTCGCCAGACAACTTTAACTAGCTAATCTGAAGGAAGATTTAACATGCCAAAAGCGAAAATTACCTTTGAAGACATCCACCAGACGGTGAACGTCCCTGCCGGAACCCGCGTGATCGAAGTTTCCGAAAAAATCGGCGCAGGCGTGATCTACGGTTGCCGCGAAGGTGACTGCGGCACCTGCATGATGGAGGTGACTGAAGGTTGGAACAACCTGACTGAACCTTCCGTATTGGAAGAGAAAGTCCTGCGCGAAAATATGGCTGGGCGTCATTTCCGCCTTGCCTGCCAAGCGCAAATCCTCGGCGATTGCAAAGTCAAACCCGCCTGATTTCAAGGAGAAACACCATGCCATTGATTACTTTTTCCAGTCCCCAATACAAGGACAAGACTGTCTATGCCGTAGCAGGCAGCTTCACCGAAACCGTGCTGAAAATTGCCAGAACCAACAAAATCCCCATCGACTTTTCCTGCGAAAACGGCGAATGCGGCACTTGCGTGATCAAAGTGACCCAGTTGGGTGACAAAACGCCAATGGGCCTGCACATGGAAGAGAAGGAAAAGAAAATCCTGCTCGAACTGGGCAAAGTCACCAAGGAAGAGCTGGACGACCTGACCACCAATGACCAACCCAGTCAATGGCGTCTGGCTTGCCAGTTCATCCCGCGTGATGAAGACATTCTCGTCGAATACTGATCATGAATCAGAGGGTGGGTAGGGCAAACGTCATACCCGCCTTTTACAACTCCAGCCCCACCTCTTTGCGCACCTTCCGGTAAATCGCCTCCACACTCATGCTGAAACCGATGGATTCCAGCGTGAAGGTATCACCTGCAAAGAAATGCTCCACCTGCCAGCCTGTACGCCGACGATGCATATGCACATGTGGGTTATCCTGATGCACCATCACGTATTCCAGTAAACTGGGAATCTTGCTGTAGTTAATCAACTTTTCGGTCAAGTCGGTACGTCGAGTGGAAGGTGACAGCACCTCGACTAGCAGAATGGGGTTGGTGCGAACGTATTGGTCGCCGTCGTTGGAGCCACACGCCACCATAATGTCAGGGTAGTAAGTGAAAATCTTGTCGTCATGCTCGACTTTAACTTTCATGTCCGACATAAAGGCACGGCAGTCATCCGGCAAATGCGGGTAGAGCGCGGCAAACAATTCGGCATTCACAGCATTGTGCAACTCGCTTGCCCCACCCATGGCGTAGATATAGCCATCCACGTATTCGTGGCGCACCTCGCCGTCGCGTTCTCCGTCCAGGTAGTCGGCAAAGCTGATGGGGTTATACTTGACCGCCTGTGGCATGGCTGGTTCTCCCGCTTGGATGAAGCAAGCATAGCATAATCAATATTCTGTCTACCTCAGCCCGCCTGGAAACTTACCCGCTCAACACCCTCGGTCATCACCATGGCGAACTGCGCTGGAGTAAATTCTCCGCCACTCTACAAATCAAATTGTTCCTGCTGGTTACTATGTAAGCCCTGTGAGAGAATCCGCCAACACGCCATCAGCAATGTTTGCAAGGGAGGTCTTCTCATGTCAGGAACCAGGATCTTTATCGGCATCCTTGCCTTTTTTGTTTTCATCTTAATCAAGCCGTACAAGCGGCTGGTAATGTTGCGTAACCGGATAGGTGATGCCTTTGCGCAAATCGACGTGCAACTCAAACAGCGGTATGACCTGATCTTTAATCTGGTGGAAATCGCCCGTGGCTATATGGTGCACGAACGCACCACGCTGGAAGAACTGGCCAATGCCCGCAACGCCGCGCAAACCGCCACCCAGGCCGCCGCGCAAAACCCGGCGGACGCCACGGCGCTCACGGCCATGGCGCAGGCCGAAGGTGCTTTGTCCGGCACATTGGGGCGTTTTTTCGCCATCGCCGAAACTTATCCTGACCTGAAAGCCAACCAGAACATGATGCAGCTTTCCGCAGAGCTGACCACCACCGGAAACGAGGTGGCGTTTTCCTGGCAGGCGTTTAATGAGTCGGTGACGGATTTCAATAGCGAAGCCCAATCCTTCCCGGCGGTGCTGTTCGCCAAAATCCTCGGTTTCCATCGCGCCGCCCAGTTGCAACCGCTGGAGGCTGAAGCAGGACGCAAAGCGCCGCTCATCCAGTTATGACCCCCGGCGAAGCAGCTTCCACCCAAGACGGTGCCAGCCACCAAAACTGGCGGTATTTGCCTCCCCAAACCCAAGCGACATGGTCTACAGTTTTCACATCAGGCAAAACAAGGTGATGAAGATGAAAGCTGAATCCATTCTGCTGGCAGTTGCCCACATTTGCAGCTACCAGCAAACCCGTTGCCTGAGTTGTGCGTCGGGTTTTTATTTCCAGCGCGATAATGCGTTGTTCCTGATCACCAACCGTCATGTGGTGTGGGATGAGTCCAGCAAGCACAAACCGGATCGGCTGGAAATCAGCCTGCATCCAGACCCGGAGAATCTGGCCATCACCAGCCTTTACTCCATCCCGCTGTACGACGACGCCCAAACAGCGCTATGGCGGGAAGCAACCGATAAATCCGGTACGGTCGATGTGGTGGCATTGCCGCTGGATTTGGCGGCTTTTCCACAAGACAGCCTGTACGCGACGTTTACGCCAGAGGATTTGCCTGCAAACCTGGCGAGCATTGAAGTTGGGGAATCGGTCAGGGTAGTGGGGTATCCGCTGAATTTTCAGGACAACCTGCACAACCTGCCGGTCATGCGTCACGCCATCATTGCGTCATCCTTCAACCTGCGTTTCCAGGGGCAGGGCTACTTCCTGACTGATTCATTGCTGCACCGGGGTAGCAGTGGTTCGCCGGTCGTATTGCGCACCTCTGAGCACGTATCAGGGCGGGAAGATTTTCCGTGGATGCTGTTGGGGGTGCATTCCTCCCGCCTAGATGTCAGCAACCGTGATGAGAAAGAAGATGAGCGCCTGAACCTGTTTACGGCATGGTATTCAGATGTGTTGATGGGCTTGACCGAAGATCCCGAAGCGCCAGCAGTCACCGTCTGATAATGCTGACAGCATCACAGACATATTGATAACGCAATGGTGCATCCAGCAGCAGCAATTCACCATCCACCGCCACATGAATGTGCCGCCGCCGCTGCCGGTAAGTCAGTTCCAGTGAGTTGATCATCCGCTCTTCCACTTGCTTGGCGCGGCTTAAAGGGTCAATCCCGCGTAGCAAGGCATTGAACGCCAGTTGCAAGGTTTCCAACTTGTTGTGGGTACGCACGGCAATCAGGTGCAGGCCATTTTGCCCATCATCCCGGTTTTGCCCCAAGGTGGGGAACATCAGCTCCCGCTCACCGACCCCGACAAACACCAATGGGCTGTGAACCTGCCTGCCATCCAATGAAAAACGGGTGCTGCGCAAACGCCACAAACGACGCAACCCGGCCAGCACACTCGCCACGTGATAACTCATGCGCCGTTCAAGTTTGTTCCGGGTACGCACAAAACTCACGTAAGCCCCAACCGAACTGGTGTTGATGAACAGTTTGTCATTCACACGGCCCGCATCCATTGGTTGCGCTGTGCCACTGAGCGCCAGTTCGACCGCTTCCTGGGTATCGCTGGGAATGCCCATGCGCTGGGCGAAATGGTTCAAGGTTCCCCCCGGAATAACCCCGAGCGCCACGTCCGTGCCCGCCAGCACATTCACCGCCAGGGCAATCGTGCCATCCCCACCGGCCACCAAAATACGGGAAGCACCATTCTGGATGACTTGGCGCATTGCGTCCTCCATCCGGGCAACCGGCAAGGCATGCACCGCCAAGCGCTGATCCGCACGTAGTTGCCCGATGATCCCGTTGGCGCTGCCTGATTCCGGATTGATGAAAACCGGCACAGCTTGATCAGAAGTTTCCATGTACCTGCCAGCCTCCTGCTGCACGCTTGAAAAACTGCTGTTGGACGGGGACGAATGCCGTGCCACGCCATTCCATTTGCTCCAGTTTTAGTATTTCGCGGTCACCCCGGATAACGTTGAAACTGTTCGGCTGCCCCTGAATCAGCCGGTTTGAGGTGGTGGTGCCTGCATGTGAAATCAGCATGCCATGCAAGGGTTGCACATACGCCAGATGCACATGCCCGCCCAGGATCAAATCAACCCCTGCCGCCTGGAAACCTTCCAGGGCAGCTTCCCGCCCGCCAACCAGGCTGCGGCACATGCTCGAATCCGGCAGCCAGAACGGATGGTGCGCCACCACGATACGCAGGCAGTCTGCCGGAACATCCTGCAACATGTCTTGCACGTAGCGGATTTGCCCCGGATTGATGCGCCCGCGTGACCAGTCCGTATACCAGCCCATGCGCCGTGCGGTATTGAGGCCGACTGCCATGAAAGCATCCGTCTGCATGATCGGTTGCAGGTCAGCCGCGACATACTGCTGCCACTTTTGCCAGGGGTACAGAAGCCGTTCCAGCAGGTTGTAGGCGGTAAGGTCATGGTTGCCCGGCACAATAAAGCGCGGCTGGCGCAGCTTGCGCAGAAACGCCATCCCTTGCTTGAATTCTTCGTCCTTCGCCCGCTGGGTCAGGTCGCCGCTGATGATGACCAGCTCCGGCTGAAGCTGATCCAGGCAGTCCAACAACGCTTGCGTGACCTCAGGGACAGCCCTTCCAAAATGCAGGTCGGACATATGCGCGATAACCGTCATAATGGTTTGAAAATAGGGTAGGTTTCTTCAGTCATCATGGGGAAATGCCTCCGGCGCAGGTTTTATGCTTCATCATCCCCATTGTCGGTTGCCCGCCATCATCCTGCCATTCCCCTGCTTTGCTGTGTGTTATCTCGGGAGGCAGGAAATGGCGGCGGTGTTATCCGTCATAACCACTTTTTAACCTGCATTTCGTCAAGGTTTCATGTTCCATAAAATATTATTATGAAATAAGATGGCAGTATCTGATTCAAACCAGCCCAATCGGATACAACATAATGATAAAACTAAATTTAAGAACCCTTCTTTGGAGCGTGGCCTATCTGCTTGTCGTTATTGCCCCGCTACTGGTTGCAGCCCTAAACCCGGCCAACAGGTGCGATTTTTGGCGTGATTTTTCGTTGGCGCTTGGTTTCGTCGCCTTGTCCATGTTCGCCTTGCAGTTTGCCCTGGTGTCCCGCTCCAGGATTGTTTCAGAGCCGATTGGCGTGGATTGCGCCGTGAGTGTCCACCGTTACATGGCCTATGCGGCGGCAGCATTTGCCTTGGCCCACCCGATAATCCTATTTGCAATGGATGATAAATATTGGCCATTGCTGAATATTTTAACTTCCCCACTGCGCGCCAAATTTGCGGTTGCATCAGTTGTGGCCTTATTGGCGTTGATGGTCATGTCAATTTTCCGGCGTAAGTTGGGGATGAGTTATCCGCTGTGGAAAATATGGCATTGGGCGCTGGCGCTAATTGTCATCAGTGCGGGCCTTGCCCATGCCGTGCTGGTAAACCATTACTTCAGCGATTCATCGGTGCAAGGGCTATGGATCTTGCTGACAGCAGGGTTTGTGCTGCTGCTTTTCTGGATGCGGGTGCTAAAGCCCTTTATGAACCATTGGCAGCGTTGGAAAGTGGTGAAAATCGAGGAGGGGGTTGGCAATACAACCACGCTGCACCTGGAGCCTGTCAACCCTGACGCTTATGGCAAACGGGGCTTCCGTTTCAAGGCAGGGCAGTTCGCCTGGATTGCGGCGCGTAAATCACCCTTTTCCCTGACCTATAACCCGTTTTCCATTTCCACCAGCGCGGAAGACGCCACCAATATTGGCTTCACCATCAAGGCCCATCAAGGTTTCAGCGCGGAAGTGGCTGACCTGAAAGTTGGGGAAATTGTTTACATTGATGGCCCCCACGGGCAATTCCACTTGGACAACCATGAGCATGCACCGCTGGTGTTGATTGGCGCGGGCGTGGGGGTGACGCCATTGGTCAGCATGCTGGAAACCCTGGCAAGCCGTCATTCCAGGCGGGAATGCTATTTATGGCTGTCCAGCAGGGATGAACACAACATTATCTGCAATAACCAAATACAACGTCTGCGCAATAATTTAAACCTGCGGGTGCAGCACATCCTGTCCCGCCCGCAGAATCCCAAGCTGCAACGCCGTTATGACGCGCTTTTCATCAAACAACACTTACACATGGGCTTGTCGCAGACTTTCATGCAGGCCAGCTATTTTATTTGCGGCCCCTCATCCCTGATGGATACAACCGAACATACTTTGCTGCAATTGGGTGTTCCCCGTCAGAATATTCACGTTGAACGTTTCAATATGGTGTAAACAATGATGCTAAAAAACCGTACTGCCTTGCCCACCATTGTCAAACAAGCCGGGGATATGCAAATCCTCGTTTCAGCAAGGATGCTGTCCGCCATCCTGATGGCGCTGATCCTGCTTCTCAGCCTTGGCTGGTCGTCCATTTAAGTTTTGTTTCCGCTTCCGGCGGGATTTCCATCACTCAGATGGGGAGCATCATGCTCCCCAATTCGGTGTTCCGGCGGTTTGTGGGCTTCCCGACATCATTCTGTCATTCTCCTCCTTTACTGTACGCGATATAGTCATGTGATGACCCGCCAGTTTGGGCTTGACACGTTTTTAAAAACTGGCTTGTTTATTGCATCTAATTTTAAATAATCGCATTGACAGGAAACCAGTCATGACTCTCATGCCAGATGCCACATCCCTTTTGCAGACGCACTACAACCATCTGATGCAGCACCGCCGTGGTGACAGCAACGACGACCTGATCGCCAAAATGTATGCATCCTGGTTGTGCGGGCAAGGTGCCATGCCGTTGAACCTCGGCTTGCCGCTGGACGTTTTCAACAGCATGATGGCATATCATTTCCCCACCTTGCCGCATTTTTCCCGGCCATCCCAGTTGCGTCATCTGGACGTCGGACGCCTCCCGGAACTGGATGACCTGCGCACATTGCTCCATCAGAGCCATAGCCATCCTGGCCCCGATGTGGGCTGGATGGTGGAAATCCTCTGCGCCGGTTGCATGGGCAGCGACCACCTGTGGCAAGACCTTGGGCTGTGGTCGCGCAAGGATCTTTCCAGGCTGATGCTGGATAATTTCAAGCCGCTGGCGGCGCTCAACACCAACGATATGAAGTGGAAAAAATTCTTGTACAAACAAATGTGTGAAGGGGAGGGCATCTATGTCTGCCGTTCCCCCTCCTGTGAAGTCTGCGTGGATTATCAAGCATGCTTCGGGCCGGAGGAGTAAGTGGCGGGTCGGCGGCGGAACCGCCCGCCCTGCAACGCAGCATGGCCGCTTACCTCGGGCTGGCGGTGGGTGATGCGCTAGGCGCAACCGTCGAATTCATGACCCCGGCAGAAATCCGCCACGAATACGGCGTGCACCGCGACATCAGCGGCGGTGGTTGGCTGCGCCTGAAAGCGGGCGAGGTCACCGATGACACTGAAATGAGCTTGGCGTTGGGCGATGCCATTCTCAGCACAGGCAAGCTGGAGCCGGTCAGCATCGCCACCGCCTTCAGCGAGTGGATGCGCGGCAAGCCCAAGGACATCGGCAACACCGTGCGGCGCGGCGTGGTGCAATTTCGCCGCACCGGCCAGACAGCGATGCCGGAAAGCGAGCATGACGCAGGCAACGGTGCCTGCATGCGCTGCCTGCCGGTGGGGATCTTCACCTTGCGCCAAAGCCTGCCGGACGTGGTGGCGGCTTCCCGCCTGCAAGCCCATATCACCCATAACAACCCGCTGTCGGACGCGGGGGTGGAATGCATCCTGCACATGACGCAGGCCGCCATCCTCGGCGAGCCATTGGGCGAACTGGAGCTGTTGGCGCAGGAGCTGGTGCGGCGCCATCCGCAGTTCGAATACCGCAAGGCCCGCCGGGACAACCCCAGCGGCTACATTGTCGATACCCTGCAAGCCGTGTTCCAGGCGCTGTTCGCCACGGATTCGCTGGAGGCGGCATTGGTGGATGTGGTCAACCGTGGCGGCGACGCCGATACGACCGGAGCCATCCTCGGCATGGTCGCTGGCGCGCATTACGGGCTGGACGGATTCCCCGCCCGCTGGCCGCCCAAATTGGACAACGCCATCCGCAGCCGCTGCCTTGAGCAGGCGCGTTCCCTCTATCAACTAGCAACCCAAGGACTTTCCCCATGAGACTATCCCGCAAAGACGAGCATTCCATCGTCGCCATGCTGTCACTGGCGACCCACGACCGCTACGCCAATCCGGTCAGCCTCACCGGCCTGTCAGAATCGCTGGGCATTTCCACTTCCTACCTCGAATACCTGTTCAGCGGCCTGCGCAAGCACGGGCTGGTGGAAGGCTTGCGAGGGGTCGGCGGGGGCTACCGGCTGGCGCGGCCCGCCACCCAGATCAGCATTGCCGACATCCTGTTCGCCACCCATGCATTGACGGATGAAACCGATGTGGAGCTGCCGGAAGCCGCTGACCTGTCCGCGCTGGAAGCGGCGCATGGCTGGCAGGAACTCAACCGCCGCATCCGCGATTTTCTGGCCGACATGACGCTGGCGGATTTCGTGCAGGCCAAAGCGGGGCATAACAGCAAGCACACCGCCAACTCAGTCAGCGGCTATATCGCCAGCATGTTCCCGGCGCATGGGACGTGCGCCTAACGGCAATGGCGGCGGTTCAAGGTACGATGGTCATAAACAGGTACGTCAGGAACAACACAATATGCACCGTACCTTGCATAACCGTGACACGCCCGGTGCTCATCGACAATGATGCAATAAATAATGTCAACGTCAGCAAGATGATGGATTTGCTTTCCAGCCCCAGGACGAGGCTCATGTCTAGGGTGATGGCCACCACGGCCACGGTCGGGATGGTGAGGCCAATGGTCGCCAAGGCTGACCCCAGCGCTAGGTTGAGGCTGGTTTGCAGTTGGTTGTTTGCTGCTGCCCGTAATGATGCAAAACCTTCCGGCATCAGCACAATCAGGGCAATGATGATCCCAACCAAGGCTTCGGGTGCGCCCCATGCAGCCACAAACCCCTTGACCATGGGGGACAGCAACTTGGCGGCTGACACCACGCCCACTAGGCTTAAGATCAGGAAAATGCCACTGGTCAGTAGCGTTTTGATGGGCATGTCTGGCTGTTGTTTGGCTTCTTGCCGAGTGGGTTGGACAAGAAAATAATCACGGTGCCGGACTGCCTGCACGAAGATGAACACGCCATATAACACTAACGAAACAATCGCCACAAACCCCAGTTGGCTGTCTGTGTAGTGGGGGCCGGATGTGCTGGTCGTGAAATTGGGCAGGATCAAGGCCAACACCACAATCGCTGACAATGTTGTCAGGGCTGTGCTCACCCCAGGCAAAATGAAGCGCTGTTCGCCAAAACGGTAGCAGCCGATGACAAAGCTCAACCCGATAATCAGGTTCAGGATAATCATGACGGTCGCAAACACCGTGTCCCGAGCCAGCATGGTCGCGCCGCCATCAGTGGCCAGCATGACCGAAACAATCAGCGAAACCTCAATCACGGTGATCGCCAAGGCCAACACCAGCGTCCCCAACGGTTCACCAATCCCATAAGCCAGCAACTCAGCATGGTGTACTGCCGCAATGATGCTTAACATCAAACTTGCCCCCAGCATGGCGCTATACCATCCGTCCAGCCCAAACGGGCCCAATTGCCCGGCCAACAAGAGTAACGTGACGATGGGTGCGATGAGCGCCCAGGCGGGTGAACGCTGAATGGTTGTGGCCATAGGCCATACTCCTTGTGGTTGAAGAGCCTGTTGGCCAATAAATGCCAGAGTAAATAATACGGCAATGATCAGCAAGATACCGTGCAGCCTTATGGGCATGGGGTTAGGGTTGGGGGATGGCACGAATGTCTGCTTGACGACAAGCAGGGTTCTCCCGCCCTGTGCCAAATCCTACATAAATCGATCCAGTTCTATAAAAAACCATAAAAATCAATAACAAAATAGTTTGGCACAGGGTTTGCAAATCTCTCTGCAAACACTTTCAACGGGAGATTACAAGCATGATCACACTGACCGACAACGCCCAGAAAGCCCTCGGGCGTTTTATCAATGGAGCTGAGAAACCCATCGCTGGCCTGCGTATCGGTGTTTCTGGCGGCGGTTGTTCCGGCCTGCAATATTCCATGAATCTGGTCGAAACCAAAGCTGACGGTGATCTGGAAGTGGCTTTCCCTGAGTTGGTGGTGTTCATCGATCCGGAGAGCGCCCCCAAACTGAGCGGCCTGACCGTCGATTTCATCGACAGCATTGACGGCAGCGGCTTCAAGTTTGAAAACCCGAATGCAACCCAGAGCTGCGGTTGCGGCAAATCGTTTGCAGCCTGATAGAGAACGGATACCGAACAGGAGACTCAAGTCATGTGGGATTACTCAGAAAAGGTACAAGACCACTTTTTTAACCCGCGCAATGCCGGGGCCGTGGCAGGCGCCAACGCCACTGGCGATGTCGGCTCGCTCAGTTGCGGTGATGCGCTGCGCCTGACCCTGCGCGTCAACCCGGAAACCGAGGTCATCGAGGACGCGGGCTTCCAGACGTTCGGCTGTGGTTCTGCGGTCGCTTCCAGCTCCGCCCTGACGGAAATCATCAAGGGCATGAAGCTGGACGAAGCGCTGAAAGTTTCCAACCAGGACATCGCCGACTACCTCGATGGTTTGCCGCCGGAAAAAATGCACTGCTCCGTCATGGGGCGCGAGGCCCTGCAAGCGGCGGTCGCCAATTTCCGTGGCGAAGAATGGAAGGATGACCACGAAGAGGGCGCGCTGGTGTGCAAATGCTTCGCGGTCGACGCGGTGCTGATTGAAGAGACTATCCGCGCCAACAACCTCAGCACGGTGCAGGAAGTCACCTACTACACCAAGGCTGGCGGCGGCTGTTCCGCCTGTTTTGAAGGCATTGAGGAAATCCTCAACAAGGTCATGGCGGAACGCGCCGAAGCTGCCGCTGCGGCACCCGCGCCTGTTGAGCCCGCCAAACCGGCCAAGGCTGCGATGACCAACCTGCAACGGATGCGCCGCATCGAACGCACGCTGGAAGCGATCCGCCCGCAGTTGCAGGCTGACCGGGGCGACATTGAACTGGTGGAAGTGGATTTCGACAAGAAAGTCGCTTTCGTCAACCTCAGCGGCGCGTGTTCCGGCTGCCAGATGGCGGCGGCGACGCTCGGCGGCGTGCAACAGCGCGTCATGGAAGACCTGGGTGAATTCATCCGCGTCCTGCCTGCCACTGAAATGGCCAAAATGATGTGAATGCGAAGGGGTATGTCATGAGCGAAGGTATCTATCTGGACAATAACGCCACCACCATGGTGTCGCCGGAAGTGGTGGAAGCCATGCTGCCGTTTTTCACCGAGCAGTTTGGCAACCCTTCCTCCATCCACCAGTTCGGCAACAAGGTCGGGTTGGCGATCAAAAACGCCCGCAAGCAGGTGCAGAAGCTGTTGGGCGCGGAACACGATTCCGAGATCATTTTCACCTCCTGCGGCACCGAATCGGATTCCACCGCCATCCTGTCGGCGCTGCGCTGCCAGCCGGAGCGCAAGGAAATCATCACCACCGTGGTTGAGCATCCCGCCATCCTGTCCCTGTGCGAAAACCTGGAGAAAGAAGGTTACACTGTGCATTACCTGAAGGTGGATGGCAAAGGCCGCCTGGACTTGCAGGAATACGCCAAGCTGTTGACCGACAATGTGGCGGTGGTGTCAGTGATGTGGGCCAACAATGAAACCGGCACGTATTTCCCGGTGGTGGAAATGGCGGCAATGGCCAACGCCAAAGGCGTCATGTTCCACACCGACGCGGTGCAGGCGGTCGGCAAAATCCCGATCAGCCTGAAAGACACCAAGATCGACATGCTGTCGCTCTCCGGCCATAAGCTGCATGCGCCCAAAGGCATTGGCGTGCTGTACCTGCGCCGGGGCATGCGTTTCCGTCCGCTGCTACGCGGCGGGCATCAGGAACGTGGCCGCCGCGCGGGCACTGAAAACGCGGCTTCCATCGTTGCGTTGGGCAAGGCCGCGGAAATGGCGCTGGAGCATATGGAGCACGAAAACATCTGTGTGCGCGCCATGCGCGACAAGCTGAAGGAAGGCATCCTCGCCGCCGTGCCCAACTGTTTCGTCACCGGCGACCCGGACAACTGCCTGCCGAACACGCTCAATATTGCGTTTGAATACATCGAGGGTGAGGCCATCCTGCTGATGCTGAACAAGCATGGCATTGCCGCTTCCAGCGGTTCCGCCTGCACGTCCGGCTCGCTGGAGCCTTCCCATGTGATGCGGGCGATGGGCATCCCTTATACCGCCGCGCATGGCACGGTGCGTTTCTCGCTGTCCCGCTACAACAACATGGCGGAAGTTGAGAAAGTGATTGAGGCCGTGCCGCCGGTCATCCAGCAATTGCGCAAGCTGTCTCCCTACTGGGACAACGCCCGCAATGCGCCGTTGGAAGAGCCGGAAAAGGCCTTCGCCCCGGCTTACGCCTGATTTCGTCAAGTTCTCATTGCCATAAAGTGAACCTCCGTGGAGGCAACCCCTCCACGGCCTTTTGCCTTTCGGGAGGAAACGGGGATGGACATTTCCCAATTGCAGTCAGGTGACATGGTGTTCGCCGCCGCCGACATCGTGAGCGATGGCGAAGTGCCGGGTTATCCTGATGGTGCATTGATTGCAGCGGCGGGTGCACGTGGCGTGTTGGTCAATACCGGGCATTACGAGGAATACCCGGATGATGAATTTTATCTGGTGCGGTTTGAGGATGCGCAGGGGGAGCTGGGGTTCCCGGTGGGCTGCTGGCCGGAGGAGCTGACCCTGCCAACGGAATCAGCCCCTTCCTGAGCGCGATAGTTCCTATTGCACAGTGGCCGTAATGTCCAACGTCGCATTGCCGCCCGCCGGAATGGCCCCAACCGTCCAAACGCCACTGGCGGAATCATAAGTTCCAGCACCCGGTGTGTTGCTGACATAGGCCAGGCCGGAAGGGAGTTGGTCAGTCACCGTAACGTTGGTGGCTGCATCCGGGCCGGCGTTGCTCACGGTCAGGGTATAGGTCACGGTGTCGCCATGTTTGGCTGCCGTTTTGTCGAGGGTTTTCAGCAGCGACAAGTCGACTTCCGGCGCAGGTAAAGCCACGCCAAAATCCACCGTCAGGTTGGAATTGGCGTCTGGTGTGCCATGGCCATCGTCACCGTCATCGCCCGTTGCGGTGGTTTCCCCGGTTGGTTCGTCTGTTCCCAGCGTCACCAAGCTGGAACACAGGCCGTTGGCGAGGTCATCGCCGCCGTTGTCATCGCCATCGGTATTGTCAGTATTGGCGTCGGGCGGCGGCGTTTTGCCGGTGCTGGCGGTATAGCCTGCCAGCACCGCGCCGGTAGTGAAGTTGTCGGCGCTGACGCAAACCTTGTAGCCGCCCGCCGCCAGCCCGTAAAACAGGTAGCGTCCATTGGCGTCGGTGGTGGTGGTTTGCAGCACTGCGTCCGCCGCATCCTTCAATTCCAATTTGACGCCTGCGCCCACTGCGGTTTCACCTCCATCAGCCAGACCATTGTTGTTGGCGTCTATCCAGACCCGGTTGCCGATGCTATGGGTGGCGGCGGCGTACCCCACGTCAAACGCGTGGTTGTTGGCTCCCGGCCCTGGGATGTCCGCCGCGTTCACGGCGACTTCGCCAGTGGCAGGCGCGTTTGAATCAATCAGTGGGTCACTACCCGCCAAGGCTGTTGTCAGAAGATGGCTGGAACCTGACACGTTGGTGCTGGTCGGGAATTTGAGGGTGTAGTTTTGCTCCGGTTGCAACGCCGTGACGCCGTAAATATGGCTGGTGGTGGAGGTTCCGGCACCATTGCTGAAGTAATAAGTCCCATCGGCGTCGGTGGTGGCGGTCGCCAGGACGGTTGGGCCGGACAGCAGTTGCACCTGCACGCCAGGAATACCGTTTTCATCCGCATCCTGAATGCCGTTCTTGTTCGTGTCCAACCAGACGCGGTTGCCGATTTCGATGGGGGCAGGGTCAAGCAACAGCTCCATGTCGCCCAGCCCGGTGCTCTTGCCCATGAATTGCGCACTTTGGTTGTACAAGGTATAGGCATGCACCTGTTGGGCATCCAAGTTGCTCAACCATGCGATGCCGCCAGTCCTGATGATGTCCGTGTCAATGCGGTTGTACAGCAACTGGTCGAAACCTTTGTGGGATGCCAGCGAGCCCATGCCTGTCTCACGATGGCCGTAGCCGAAATTATCCTGGTAGTAAAATTCCCCACCGCCAGGGCCTTCAGTATTACCGGCACCCGCGCTGGTCAGACCCGCCACTGAACCGTTGGATTCGAGCGTATAGCCACTCCCGCTCCGGGCCGCCCGTAAGACATCGCCAGCCGAGACGGCATTCACTAGGTTCGTGCCGGTCAGGGCATAGTTGTCCTGGCCGACCTGATCCCCCAGCCGGTCGCGGAAGCCCAGCAGCATGGAACGGTCTGCGGCAAAATCAATGTCGGTCAACATCGGTTGGGGGTAGGCCAGGATCCTGGTGCCGGGGTCACAGATGGGGGGGAAAACATCGTCAGGCAGCCAGCCGAACCAGCCCCGTTGTCCGGAGCAAACACCTTCATAGACATGGCCTTTCTGGTAATCCAACGGGGCATCCAGCACATCGGTGAATGCGCCTGTTCCTGTATCCAGCCGGTAGACAGTCGCCTTCAGGTCGGCTGGGTTTTGTGAATTCAGGGCGTCGCACACGCCGCCGACAAATACGTCGCCGCCTTCTGTCCCAATCGCAAATGGCCGCCAGTTGCCTGCTGGTGCTTCCGTGCTGCCGATGATTTCCAGGGCGGCCATCATGGGGCTGCCCTTGATGGCGTTGAAATCAATGTCCAACTGGTTGTCGTTGACCGTGACTGTGTAGGTTTTCACCACTGCCTTACCATTGCCACCCGCCGCTTCGTAGATATTGAAGGCGTTTTCGACCAATTGGCCATTCTCGAAGTTGATGTCGAAATTACGCCCATCTGGGGCAGCCCCGCCCCAGAAGTCGGCGAAATGCAGCTTGACGGTGTAAACGCCATTCTGTAAGGGGACGTGTACGCTGGACAAATAATCCCGCCAGGTTTTGTAAAGGGCTTCATCCGTTGTGCCGGGGGCGGAAACATCGATTGAGTCTGTGGTGACGCCATCCTGGCCGCCAAAGGAATAAGAACCGGCCATCCAAACCGTGCCATCCGGTTGCACATAACGTGCGCCCCCCAGATTGATGCGGATGGCGGTGTGCGTCATGGCGCTACAGGTTGCAGGCTCCGGTATCGGGTAGGCGGTCACATCCGCCGCCACTGGCTTGGTGGCAGGATTGTTGTCGGCGTCTATCTTGATGGCGTACAGCTTTTTGTCGTACAGGTTGGTGACATACAGGATTTTGCCATCTGCCGAGATGTCGATGTCGCCGATGCCTATTTCACCGACATTGTTGAAGGCGTCCACATCGTGGCTAGGGGCGGTCAGGGCACCCAACCCACGGGCGGCGTTATTGCCGATGCTGCCGACATTAATGCCCAGGTCGGCCTGTAGCCGGACAAACACTTGGGTGTCATTAGCGCCACGGGTTGTGACATAAACCGCATCCAGGCCGGCAGGGCCGAGGCCGACGTGCCGTTTCAAATAGGCGCTGGAAAATATCTGGTTGGTGTCTCTCTTGTAGGCGATCCCATAAATGCTGCCAGTGTCGGTATCCAATGCCTGTTGTGTGACATCCGCCTGCCAATCCGCGCTCGCATCATAAGGGATGCTGACCAGGGATTTTTCCACCCCGCTGCTTTGGTCGCCGTTGGTCATGATGCTGGTGGCGATTTTGGGAAGGGTGGCGGTTCCGGGGCCATAATAGTCGCCCAGCAATGTGACGGCAAAATCGACATTGGTGGCAGGCGCATTGATGAACTGGACGCTGGTGTGGTTGCCGGTGCCCGCTGCCCCCGCGTAATCTCCGGGCAGAAAACCGGAAAATTCCACGCGGGAAGGGCCGGAACAACCTGCCAGGTCATACTGGCCCAACGTGGCGGGAACATTGGAGGTGGTGGCCGTTCCGGTATTGCCTGCACTATCCATGCAAGACACGGTGATGTCCCCAACCCCAGGTTCATGGTAGGCCGAGCCGGTTTCATGAATCCCGTTGGCATTGAGATCCCGGAAGACTGTGCCGGTAATGTCGGCAAAGGCAAGTGGTGCAAGCAATAACAGCAAACTGGCTCCGATGAGCTGTTTGCACCAACATATTATTTTATCAATCATTCCGTCGGCCCCAAATCTCTTTGTTATATTTAATGTTACAAATGTTCTGGTTTATTTTTATAAATATATTTTATAAAGTGGTAAAAAACAAGACAGTAATTCAGTCCGTGTGATTTATTGGTGCGCTTGATTGCTGGGATGGGGCATTTGTTGTAGGCTTGCTGCTCCCTCATTTCCCTTTCCCGGTCGTGGCCTGCCGAGCATCCCAGGAGTTCGTTATGGCGCGTATTGTTTGTCAGTTTTCCCAGTTAACCCAACAATTTGATTCTACGCCGGTATTTTCCGGGCTTGCCGCCACCTTGGGCGACGGCTTGACAGGGCTGGTTGGGCGCAACGGGCAGGGGAAATCGGTGCTGCTTGCCTTGCTGGCGCAGGCTTTCCCGCCTACGGGTGGCGCTATCCGTTGGTTCGTGCCGTTTGATTGGGTGGGGCAAGGGCAGTTGCAAGGGCTACGGTTGGCCGATGCATTGGGTGTGGGGCCGTTGTACGACAGCTTTTTACGCATTCAATCTGGTTCAGTTGATGAACAGGATTTCGCCCGGATGGAAAACCTTTGGCATTTGCCTGCTTTATGGGAACAGGCATTGTGTGAAGCCGGGTTGGATTTGCCTTTATCTGCGCCGGT
This sequence comes from Candidatus Thiothrix phosphatis, assembly GCF_035668035.1. Lineage (NCBI taxonomy): Bacteria > Pseudomonadati > Pseudomonadota > Gammaproteobacteria > Thiotrichales > Thiotrichaceae > Thiothrix > Candidatus Thiothrix phosphatis. The sequence continues at coordinate 20,909 of NZ_JAYMYJ010000132.1, forward strand.
TCAGCATCTGAGCGGCGGGGAACACGCCCGGCTTGCCCTATGCCGTGTTTTCCTGCAACCAGATCATTATTTGCTGTTGGATGAACCCAGTAACCATCTGGATGTTGCAGGCCGCCAGTGGCTCCTTGGAAAACTCAGCCGTCATCCGGGGGGCGCATTGATCGCCACCCATGACCGTGAGTTGCTGCAACAAGTGGGGCGGATTCTGGAGCTGAATACGCACGGCCTCGATGAATACGGCGGCAACTATACGCTTTACCAGGCCATTCGTGCCGCCAGGGTTAACGCCGCAGAACAGCAACTGGCCAATCTCAAGCACATTCAGCACCAGCAGAAACTGGAGCAGCAGGCTGCTTTGAAAAAAGCCGCCCAACGCCGCAAGCAGGGCGAACAGCAGCGCGGCTCACAAAGCAAACTGCTGTTGGATGCCCGCAAGAACCGCGCCGAAAGCAGCTTCGGCAAGCTCAGGCAGCAGCACCAGCAGCGCAACGGACACTTGCACACGGAGTTGCAGGCTGTCCAGGAACGTTTGGAAATCATCAGGCCGCAAATTTTACGCACAGCCTCCGCAGGCAGTCGGCACAGGCTGTGCCTGCATGTTTCTGGCTTGCGCTTGCCGTATGTGCGGCTCGGGCCGCTTTCTTTCACGGTGCGCCAGGGGGAACGCTGGCATATCCAGGGCAGGAATGGCAGTGGCAAATCCACCCTGTTGCGCGTCATTGCCGGACTGGAGCCAGCGGTTGCCGGTAACTGTGAAACCCATGCCCGCTGCATTTATTTGGACCAGCATTTTAGCCTGCTGGATGCAGATGCTTCCGCCCTTGCCAACCTGCTTCGCCTGCGTCCGGATATCAGCGAAGAGCGGCTACGCACCGAACTGGCGGGTGTGCGCTTGCGCGGCGACAAGGCGTTACAGGCGGTCAAGGGCTTGAGTAGTGGCGAGCGTTTGAAAACCGCCCTGCTGGCAGTGCTGCTGGGGGAAACTGCGCCTGATTTGCTGCTGTTGGATGAACCTGACAATTATCTGGATCTGGATTCCCGCCTGTTGTTGGAACAAACGCTGGCAAACTACCCCGGCGCGCTGCTGATTGTCTCCCACGACCCGGCATTTATTAGCGCTTTGGATACCCGGCACAGCCTGTTATTGCCACTACAAGCATAATCATAACTTCATTAAACGCCTGTAAACGCGTATGCTGCACCGCCGTACAATTGGGCGCTCGTTTCTGAGCCAAGAACCCAACTATTACACCTGAACCCACTCAAGGAGAAGACAATGGGCAGTATCCATTTTATCGGCGGCGAAAAAGGCGGCGTGGGCAAATCCCTCACGGCGCGCCTGCTTGCACAATATTTTATTGATCATGGCCAGACTTTTGTCGGTTTTGACGCTGACCATTCACACAGCACATTCAGCCGTTTTTATGCAGACTTCACAACCGTCCTGGATGTTGAAAACTACAACAGCCTGGATGAAATCGTCGCAGCGGCGGAAAGCAACCCTGACGCCAATATCCTGGTGGATCTGGCGGCGCAAACCGGCAGGCATGTCAACCAGTGGGCTGAGGACAGTGATTCCTTCGGTATTTTCGCCGAACTGAACCGCCCGGTTTACCTGTGGCATGTGATGGACGATGGCGCAGATTCCGCCCATCTGCTGAACAAGTTGCTGGAAAACAAACCGGATGGTGTGCAGATTGTTGTCGTCATGAATAAAGGCCGGGGCGAAAACTTCCAGTTGTTTGAACGCTCCCCCACCTACCGCAAGGCGCAGGAGCAGGACGCCCAGATTATCACCCTGAAGCAGTTGCAACCGGCCCTGATGCAGAAAGTGGATTTCAGCAACCTGAGTTTCTGGGCTGCGGCCAACAACCGCGACCTGCTCAGCTTGGTGGAACGCAAACGCGTGACAGTTTGGATGGAAAACTGCTATGCCCAGTTTGATCAGGTATTGGGCGGTGAATCCGCCGGGAGGGGGCTTCCCAACCCCCCCTCCGAACCTGTTGATGCTGGAGCTGACGACAATGGCGTTCCTGTTCTGGCCGAAAATCCTGATAGCCAGTTCGCATAAGTCGCCCGACCCCTGGGATCAGGCAGGCCGTTGATTGAATAGGCGCGGCGGATTGTTTCCGCCGTGCTTCCATGGCCTGACAGGTAGGAACAACAATCAATCTGACGTATTCGCCGTTTCCCGCCGGTGTTTGACCTTCTTCACCAGCTTGCGCGCGATGTAGGCAGCGAATTCATCCACATTGGTATATTCCTGTTCCATGACGAAATCGCTGAGTTCATTCATCAGGAATACCGTGCGCGCCACTTCGGTCAGCTTGCGCCCGCAGGTCAGGCAGGTCTCACCGTCATCGCGGCAATACTCTTTGCCCTTGCAAGGAACAAATTCGCGCATACTCAGGCCGCCTCGGCAGGTGCAAAACCGGCAGCGGTCAGCAGGTCACTGACATCCGCGCTGATGATTTCAATGCCCTGGCGTGCGCAGTAACGCTTTTCCTTGTCAGTCGCCTGTGGAATCAGCGCCCAGCCCTTGGGTTCATCCGCCGCATAAGTAATGTCGGACATCACCATACGCTCGGTATCACGCTGGAAACGCATGCCGATAAACAGGTATTGCCTGCCTTTGCGGTATTCCTTGAGGAACGACGGAATCGCAAACCCGCCCATCAGCTCGGTGATGTAGTCAACATAGTCCGCGTCAGAGGCAATGTAGACAGAATCCGGGCGCGGGCTACCCATCGGCTTGAACAGGACGGGCAGTTCAGGGTTGACCTCTTCCTGAGTCACTTCACGGTAGCCATTGCTGGCAGTGTATTCGTTCAGGGTGAAACGGTAGTTGGTGCCTGCAATTCGCGCAGTGCCCCGTACCAGGGTGTGCGGCTGGTCGGCGTAGGTATCCTGCAACTGGGTATCGCGGTTGATGTCGATCACATACTGCGGCTTGATGCTGGCCAACCAGTCGTGGATCGGAGCACGCGTCCACTGACGGGCACCGTAGGTTTCTTCCAGGAAACGGTGGACAGCCTTGCGGCCTTTCTTCAGCTCCACATCCATCGCGGCGCGGGCGAATTCCCACATCAGGCGCGAAGACATCGGCTTGCCGTTGTTCATCGCCAGGATCAGGCTGTCGCTGTCGGCAGGAATCGCCTGTCCATTGGCCTTGTCCACAGAACCCTGTAACGCACCTGCGCCGAGATAAGGGACGATCTTGCCGCTTTCGACCCCGGCCAGCAGGGTTTTGAGTGTCATATCCGACATTGTTGCTCCTCACAAATATTGCAATATGTACTTGCCCAATTGCTCTGCAATTTTGAGGCCAGAATTATTTTTCAAATTAAACAACTGCTTATGAAATTAAATAAACTGCTTTGTCGGGAAGGCAACAAGCCCTTGTCGTCCATTGGCATGACAATTGCTGGCAGGTAAATATCGGGAACCATTTGTATCGATAGGAACATCATGAGCTATCAGGACATTCATGCATCGGAAATTGCGGATTTTCTTACCACCGAAGGGCTGGTCGTGATCGACCAACGGGACGAACATACCCGCAGCAAAGGGCAATTGCCAGGCGCGCAGCCTGCCAGCGAGGCCGTTGTCGGCAAGCTGGTGATGCAGCGCCGCAAGAATCCGCCAGTGCTGGTTTACTGCTACCACGGCAACCAAAGCCGCGAGCTGTGCAGTTTCCTCGCCCAGTTTGGCCTGAGCCGGGTTTATAATTTGGAAGGCGGCTGGCAGGCTTGGGAAGGCTGGCAACAACAGGCTGCCACACCCTCCAATGTTGCGTTATCTGCATTCCCCTCAGAAAAAGGCTTGGTAGGTTAAGCACCCCGCTATTGCAGGCTTGGTTCTGCGAGGGTGCGTATATGGAAAAATTCGCCTTTCCCCTATATTATCCGTATTTACGTTCCCAATGCCGGAAGCACGCATGAGCCAATACTGGAGCCAACTGGTGCATGGGCTCGCCCCGTATGTGCCGGGTGAGCAACCTAAAGACCAGCGCTACATCAAGCTGAACACCAATGAATGTCCGTACCCGCCGTCGCCCAAGGTGCTGGAAGCAATCCACGCCGCTGCGGACGGCACTTTGCGCCTTTATCCTGATCCGAATGCCGATGCGCTCAAGGACGCCATTGCCGAACACTACGGCGTGACCCGTGCGAACGTGTTTGTCGGCAATGGTTCGGATGAAGTGCTGGCGCATGCGTTTCATGGCTTGCTCAAACACGATGCACCGCTGCTGTTTCCGGACATTAGTTATAGCTTCTATCCGGTCTATGCCAACCTCTACCAGATTGAGGTGAAACAGGTTCCGTTGCAGGCTGATTTCAGCCTGGATTTGGCGAATTTCAGCGGCAAAAATGGTGGTGTTATTTTCCCCAACCCAAATGCGCCCACCAGTATGGCGGTGGGGTTGGATGCGATCGAAACCCTGTTGCAGCGTAACCATGGTTCCGTGGTGGTGGTGGACGAAGCCTATATTGACTTTGGTGGTGAAAGCGCCATTCCCTTGACTGCGCAATATCCGAACCTGCTGGTGGTGCAGACGTTCTCCAAATCCCGTTCGCTGGCCGGATTGCGGGTAGGTTTCGCTGTCGGCCACAGTGATCTGGTCGATGCGTTGGAGCGGGTGAAAAACTCCTTCAACTCCTATCCGTTGGGGCGCATGGCGATTGTCGGCGCGGCCGCCGCCATGCGTGACAAAGCGTATTTCGAAGCTATCCGTCAGAAAATCATGGCGACCCGCGCATCAACAGTGCAAGGGTTGCAGGCATTGGGGTTCACCGTCCTGCCTTCCGCCGCCAACTTCGTTTTTGCCCGTCCACCTACAGGCAATGCTGAAGAAACCTACCTGAAGCTGAAACAGCACGGTGTGTTGGTGCGTTATTTCAACAAGCCGCGCATCAACGAATATCTGCGCATCACGATCGGCACGGACGCGGAAATGTCGGAATTCATGCGCATCCTTTCAGCTTTATGAAACTCAGCGAACTGGAGAGTTATCTCAACAAACTGCTGAATATCAGCAAGTTCCGCGACTATGCGCCCAATGGCCTGCAAGTTGAGGGCAGGGCGGAAGTCACGCGGATTGTCACCGGCGTCACCGCCAGTCAGGATTTGCTGGATGCAGCGGTTGAGCTGAACGCAGACGCCATTCTGACGCATCACGGCTATTTCTGGAAAAACGAATCGCCGGTCATTCGTGGCATGAAAAAGCGCCGAATCGCCACCTTGCTTCGGCATGACATCAGCCTGTTCGGTTACCATCTGCCGCTGGATGCACACCCCGAGCTTGGGAATAATGCGCAACTCGGCAAACTGCTTGGCCTTCAGACTGAAGGCGTGATGGATGAGCGCGAATTGCAAGGCGTCGGCAACATCGGTTTTCTTCCCGAGCCGCAGACGCTGGAGGCGTTTGCCCAACGGGTGCAGGCGGTGCTGGGGCGTGAGCCGTTGTTGGTCGCTGGTGGCGATAAGCCCATCCGGCGTATCGCTTGGTGTAGCGGTGGTGCGCAAGGCTATATCCAGCAGGCGTTTGAGCTGGGCGTGGATGCTTACCTGAGTGGTGAGATTTCGGAACAGACGGTGCACAGCGCGCGTGAAAATGGCATCCATTACATTGCTGCTGGTCATCACGCCACTGAGCGTTATGGCGTCAAGGCGTTGGGGGAATATCTGGCGGCGCAGTTCGGGCTGGAGCATGTTTTTCTTGATTTGGATAACCCCGTATAAGTCAGGAGATTTCGACTTTTTTGTGCTATCATTGCCGCGCTTGTCTGGAAGGAGACCGGACAGACGGGAATCATGACTTAAATCAATGGCTCAGGTGGTGTTGTGTCACGCTCCGTATTTTCGCTTGATTTTGGTCAGAAGTTCGGACATCCTACTGAGTTTTTTAGCATTTGCTAATATGGGCATTTGCTATGTGGCGATGTATTTTATTTAACGCTTTCGCAAACGGATTCAGCCGCAAGCGGGGGCGGGCAGTTACGTTTTGATTATTTGGGAGAGAGCAAACGATGGCAAATTCTGGAGTAGATAAAAGCCGTCGCCGCTTCCTGATTGCCGCCACTTCCGTGGTTGGCGCAGCAGGTGCGGCAGCGATTGCGACCCCGTTCCTTGCTTCATGGTCACCCAGTGCCCGCGCGCTTGCCGCCGGGGCTCCTGTGGAGGTGTCTGTGGGCAAAGTGGAGCCGGGTCAGTTATTACGTGTTATCTGGCGTGGCAAGCCTGTATGGATCGTCAATCGAACCAAGGAAATGCTGGATAGTCTGCCAGGGTTGGCGGAGCGTTTGAAAGACCCCAATTCCGACAATATCAAACAGCAGCCTGAATACGCCAAGAATATGTTCCGTACCCGTAAAGGCAAGGAGCAATATTTGGTGTTGGTTGGCATTTGCACCCATCTGGGTTGTTCCCCTACCTATCGGCCTGAACTGGCTCCAGCGGATCTTGGCGCTGACTGGAAAGGCGGCTGGTATTGCCCATGCCATGGTTCCCGTTTCGACCTGGCAGGGCGGGTATTCAAGAATGTACCGGCTGGCGCCAACTTGGAAGTCCCTCCGTACTATTTCAAAAGCGACAGCACTATTCTGATTGGTGAAAACGGAGGTAAGGCATAATGGCTGAGCGTCCTGCACATAACTATACTGGCCTTTTGGGCTGGGTCGAAGACCGTTTCCCGCTGATGGAAACGTGGAAAGCGCATCTGGCTGAGTACTATGCGCCGAAAAACTTCAACTTCTGGTATTTCTTCGGTTCACTGGCGATGCTGGTGCTGGTGATCCAGATCGTGTCTGGCCTGTTCTTGGCATTCCACTACAAACCAGATGCGACGCTGGCGTTTGCTTCTGTGGAATACATCATGCGTGATGTGCCGGGCGGCTGGTTTATCCGCTATATGCATTCCACAGGCGCTTCCGCGTTCTTCATCGTGGTGTACCTGCATATGTACCGTGGCCTGATTTACGGCTCCTACAAAGGCAAGCGCGAGTTGATCTGGCTGATCGGGATGGCAATTTATCTGGCACTGATGGCGACTGCGTTCATGGGCTATTTGCTGCCATGGGGGCAGATGTCCTATTGGGGTGCGCAGGTAATCATTAACCTGTTTAGCACAATCCCTTATATTGGCGGCGAGCTGTCCACCTGGATTCGTGGCGACTTCGTGTTGAGCGATGCGACCCTGAACCGTTTCTTTGCGCTGCACTTCTTCCTGCCTGCGTTAGTGTTGCCTGCGTTGGTGTTTGTGCATATCGTTGCGCTGCATGCCGTTGGCTCCAATAACCCTGACGGCGTTGAAATCAAGAAAGGCCCTAAAGGCAATCGTTGGAGTGAAACTGCGCCTGCGGATGGCATCCCGTTCCATCCTTACTATTCCGTCAAGGACATCATGGGCGTTGTTGTGTTCCTGATCGCTTTCTTTGCTGTCCTGTTCTTTGCGCCGGATGGCGGCGGCTATTTCTTGGAGAAGCCCAACTTCGAGCCAGCCAATGCGCTGAAAACACCGTTGCACATTGCGCCGGTCTGGTATTTCACCCCGTTCTATACCGTTTTGCGCGCTATTCCTGACCCTTGGTATGGCACCGTGGCGATGTTCTCTGCAATCATCATGCTGTTCCTGATCCCCTGGATTGACCGTAACCCGATCAAATCCTGGCGCTACCGTACCAATGCCCACAAGATCAACCTGATCCTGTTTGCTGCTGTGTTCATGGTGTTGGGTTGGATGGGCGTTGAACCTGTAACGCCAGCCTACAAGGAGTTGGGTACCCGTATGACCCAGATTTACTTCATGTTTTTCGCAGTGTTGTGGATTCACAGCTATCCTGCCAGGGCGAAATATGTGATGTGGTTCGGTATCCTGTTGGCGGTTGTGTTGGGTTATGACCTCTTGTTCCGTTATACCCCGGGTGATTCCGAAGCGACTGCGCAGATGATCAAGCAGTTCATCTGGCCAGTGGGTTATCTGGCTTTGACCCTGTTGTTGCCTGCTTTCAAGTCAAGCTGCAACGAAGAAAAGCCGGTTCCGGAACGTGTAACAGGTTGAGGTGTGACAACATGAAAAAGTTTATTGCAAGTGTAATGTTCGCACTTTCAGCTTCCCTGATGATGACCGTCGCCAATACGGCGTGGGCAAATGAAGAAGGGGTGGAACTGGAGCATGCGGATGTTGATATCCATAACCAAGCAAGCCTGCAACGTGGTGTGAAGTATTTTGCCAACTACTGCATGGGCTGCCATTCCCTGAATTTCAGCCGCTATAACCGCGTGGCCAAAGACTTGGGGTTGACGGATGAACAGGTGACCAAAAACCTGATTTTTACCCGTGACGCCAATGGCGACTTAGATAAAGCGGGTGCCTTGATGAAAAACGGCATCTCCCAAAAGGATGCGGCGGAATGGTTTGGCGCTCCACCGCCAGACCTGACGTTGGTTGGCCGTTCCCGTGGCCCTGACTGGATTTACAGTTACTTGAAAGCATTCTATGTTGACCCGACCCGCCCAATGGGTGTGAACAATACCGTGTTTCCAAATGTCGGTATGCCGCATGTCCTGTGGGATTTGCAGGGTCTACAGGAAAAAGAATGTGTCAAGGAAGGTGAAGGTGAACATGCGGTTGAGCATTGTGAGCTGAAACTGGTCAAGCCTGGCAGCATGACGCCTGCCGAGTATGATCAGACGGCGCGCGATATCACCAATTTCTTGGCATATGTCGGTGAGCCGTCAAAACTGAGCCGTAAAACCTATGGTGTTTTCACCCTGTTGTTCTTGGGATTGTTTGCAGTTGTTGCTTACTTCCTGAAGAAGGAATACTGGAAGGATGTCCATTAATCCCTATCCGGTATAACACCTCCAAGCCACTCTAGTGTAAGATAGAGTGGCTTTTTTGTTTTCAGTACAGGGAGTCCTGCTCATATGGCTTCGCTTTCCAGCCGAAGATCTGTAATGACATTGTTTTCAGCGCCTGATTGCGCCGATAGCCATCGGGTGCGTATTGTCTTGGCGGAAAAGGATATAACCGTCGACATTTTGAATATCAATCCCGACAATAAACCTGAAGAGCTGGCGGAGTTGAATCCTTACAATACTACCCCGACGCTGATTGACCGCGATCTGGTGTTGTATGATGCCCGCATTATCATGGAATATCTGGATGAGCGGTTCCCTCATCCGCCATTGATGCCAGTTGATCCTGTGACGCGGGCTCACTCCCGGTTGGCGTTGTTCCGTATCGAGAAAGACTGGTTTTCGCTTGTGCATGATATAGAGCACGGTGATGACATGACCTCTTCGCAGGCGCGTAAGATTTTGCGCGAAAGTGTGTTGTCTGCGGCTGAAGTTTTTTCCGTCAAGCCCTATTTTCTGAGCGATGAATTCTCACTGGTCGATTGCACCATTGCGCCAATTTTGTGGCGGTTGCCGAAATATGGCATCGATGTTCCTGAAAAGCTGGGCAAGCCAATCCTGAAATATATGGAGCGGGTATTTTCACGCGATGCTTTCCAACAGTCCCTGAGTAAGGTGGAAAAGTCCATTCGGCCATGAATCAGTCCAATCAACCTATCAAGATGACCCCAAAACGCCCATATCTGTTGCGGGCTATTTATGAATGGATTGTCGCCAATGGCATGACGCCGCATATTTTGGTGGATGCCCGTTCTGATCAGGTGATGGTGCCGCGCCAGTTCGTCAAAGATGGCAATATTGTGTTGAATGTCAGCATGAGTGCCACCAACAATCTAATGATTCGGGACGATGAAGTGACGTTTAACGCCCGCTTCGGTGGCAAGGCGTTTTCCATTTGGTTGCCGATGTGGTCGGTAATGGCGATTTATTCACGTGAAACCCAGGACGGCATCAGTTTCCCGGCGGATGAATATGCAGAACACATGGATGCATTTATGTCGGAGGCGTCTATGTCCGGCCCTGTGTCATTAGCCGCCATAAGTGGGAATGGCGTCAGCGATGAAATGGATGGGGCAGAAGACAAATCTTCCGAAACGACGGATCAAGATGAACCTCCCCCAACCAAGCCAACCAAGCGTCCATCTTTGCGGGTGGTGAAGTAATAGCATTGATGTTGTCTCTGATCGCCGCGATGGCGCACCAGCGGGTCATTGGTCAAGAAGGCAAGATGCCATGGCATATGCCAATCGACCTTGCATGGTTCAAACGCAACACGTTAGGTAAGCCTATTATTATGGGGCGAAAGACATGGGATTCCATTGGTTGTGCCCTGCCCGGTAGACGCACTTTGGTGCTTTCAGGCACTGCGGATTTTCGGCCTATTGGGGCTGAACGGGTCGCTTCACCTGAAGCTGCGTTAGCGGCGGTTTCAGGTGCTCCAGAAATCATGATTGCAGGCGGGGCGCAAGTATACCAATATTTTTTACCGCAGGCTGATCGTCTGTATTTAACCCTGATTGATGTTGCTTTGACGGGCGATACTTTTTTCCCCGACTATAATCAGGGTCAATGGCGTGAATCGGAGCGTATTGAGCATCCAGCCGACGCACAGAACCCCTATCCCTGTACATTTTTGATTCTTGAACGGGAATCCTGATTTCAAGGAGATTCTCTCCCATGAGTTCTTTATTGATTGTCAATGCAAATTTGGTTAATGAAGGGCGGGTCGTCAGTGCTGATGTATTGGTTCGTAAGGGGCGCATTGAGGCAATTGGGGCTAATTTATCAGCGTCAGGAGTCGAGGTGTTAGATGCCGCTGGACGTCACTTGTTCCCAGGGATGATCGACGATCAGGTGCATTTCCGTGAACCAGGCCTTACCCACAAGGGGGATATGGCGACGGAAAGCCGGGCGGCGGCGGCGGGTGGCATTACCAGTTTCATGGATATGCCGAACACCATCCCGAATACGTTGACTGCCGACATTCTGAATGCAAAAAAACAGCTGGCGGTAGGGCGTTCAGTGGGGAATTACGCTTTCTACCTGGGGGCATCCAACGACAATATTGAGGCGATCAAGGCACTGAACCCGCAAGATGCTTGTGGCGTAAAGGTTTTCATGGGGGCGTCTACTGGCAGTATGCTGGTTGATGATCCGGATGTGTTGGAGCAGATATTCACTTATTCGCCCATTCTGGTCGCAGCTCACTGTGAAGATACGCCGACCATTCTGGAAAATGAGGAGAGCTACCGCAGCATTTACGGTGACGATATCCCGTTTTCGCTCCATCCGACCATCCGCAGTGAGGAGGCATGCCACAAATCCTCTGCGTTGGCGGTGGAGTTGGCGAAACGTTGCAATACACGCCTGCATATCCTGCATGTTTCCACCGCACGGGAGGCTGAAATGCTTTCTGATGCTGCATTGGCTGATAAGCGGATTACAGGGGAGGCTTGCGTACATTTCCTGCACTTTTCTGATGAGGATTACGCTGGCAAAGGTGCGCTTATCAAGTGCAACCCCGCAATTAAAACAGCAGAGGATCGCGCCGGTATCATTCAAGCGTTGCTGGATGGGCGGCTGGATGTGATTGGCACCGATCATGCGCCACATACTTGGCAGGAAAAGCAAAACAGCAGTTATTTCAAAGCGCCTTCCGGTTTGCCGCTGGCGCAACACGCGCTGCAAACTGTGCTGGAGCACTATCAGGACGGTATTTTTACACTGGAGTTTATTGCTGAAAAAACCAGCCATGCTGTTGCGCAAATGTTCAATATCAAGGATCGCGGCTACATCCGGGAAGGGTACTGGGCCGATCTGGTATTGGTTGACGTGGATAAGCCCTTTCTCGCAAACCATGCCAATAGCCTGTCCAAATGTGGCTGGACGCCATTCGATGGCTACGAATTCCGCTCAAGCATTGCGGCCACCATCGTCAATGGGCAACTGGTGTGGAGGGATGGCTGTCTGCTGGATGTAACCCCAACTGGCATGGCGCTGGAATTCGACCGTTAGATGCCATTCCTATAATTCCCGCACAACCCGGAATCCCAGATTGGTGTCCATTTCATCCAGATAGCGTTTTTTCCGTGCGGCGCTTCTTGCCCGTTCCGCCGGGTCAAACCATGACCCACCTTTGGTGACGTACCAATACGGGTCTGCACCGATGGAAGGGCTACCGTCACGGTTGGCGTTCAGATGTGAACTGGTCCAATGGTCAGAAGTGAATTCCCACACATTGCCATGCATGTCATGCAGTCCCCAGGCATTGGGCGCATGCATGCCGACTTCGCTGGCTTTTGGGGTGGGAAAACAGCGCGGCAAGTACCAGCGGCGTTTTTCCTGCTGTTCCTTGTAGGGAAACAATGGGTTGAAGTGGATGTCCTTACAGCTTACATCCTCGCCTTGATGGAATGGCGTAGTGGTGCCTGCGCGGGCGGCGTATTCCCACTCCGCCTCGGTAGGTAGCCGGTAAGTCTGGCCAGTTTGCAGGCAAAGCCAAGCGAGGTAGAGTTTGACGTCTTCCATGCGCACATTGATAACCGGGTAACGGCCTTCATGCCAGATCAGTTCCGGACGCAGGAACCATTCCGTGTCCTTGCGAAAGTGTTTGAATTCTTCGCCTGTTATCGGGTACATGCTGATAGCAAAGGGGCGCTGGATCAAGGTAGGATGGCGGGGGGCTTCTTCCCGTCGGTGTCCCGTTTCGGTCGGCTCGGAACCCATTTCAAAACGTCCAGCTGGAATGATAGCCAGTTCAGGGCCGGATATTCCGGATTTCAGTGCATCGTGGAAAACAGGCGGCAAACCATGAGCCTCTGCTACGATCCGTTGTAACTGCATGATTTGTAAGCTGTTCAGTTCATCTACGAACATCAACTGGGGTTCGGGGGAGGGGAGTTCTGCTGTAGCCATACTCATCAGTACTGGTTAATATACTTAAATTCATGGATTATCCGTAATCCTAACAGAAATACAACACAGAAAATTTATTCTTGCACTATATTTAAACTGAGGGTTGATGCTAGTGTGGTCAGAAAAGGGGAATCTATAAATGAGTAGACGGATTTTTATGAGGGATAAAATGCAAGAGCGTAATGCAGCACAATTACTGCTAGATGGATTAATTATCTATAGCAAGGATTTAGGTGACTTAGGTAAGCAGTTGGAACGCCTGTTGCGTCAGCAGGGGGTGCGCTCGACTATGGATACGCTGTTTTCGATGAGGTTTCATTAAGCAATTCGCATCTATTCATGAACCATTATGGGATAGACAACGACCGTTAAGGTAATGCAATTACGTAATTGGTCATGAGTTGAGAGTTTTTACCCCGGTATAGCCGGGGTTTTTTTATGGTCAATTATTTAGCTCATTACCGCTGATGCGTCAAATATTGCAGCTTATCACTATAATTTGTATTATTTATTCATAGATTCTCATTTTCGGTATAATGGGTCTAACTTGGCTCCATAATCATAATTCTAACAGGTGGCGTTATGCCGATACGTTTACAGATTCCTCGTAAGCAGGCCGGTCTGAGTCTGCTGGAAGTATTAATCGCCACGGTTGTATTGTCTGCCGGACTGTTAGGGCTTGCTGGCTTACAAATCGCCAGCATGAAAACAACCCATAATTCCTATCAAATGCAGCAAGCGACTTGGCTGGTGCATGATTTGCTGGAGAGAATGCGCTCCAATAAACAGGAACTCTTTCGCATGACGACAGGTTCTGGACCTGTCCCGGCCTCTGCCTACCTACTGGCTAATCCACAAACTTCCTCCGATTATTGTGGTAATGGGTTAGCCAAGAATTGTTCTACAGATACAGACTGCACTGGGGTTCAGGTAGCGACTTATGACTTGCATAACATCATGTGCGGCGATGGTCTGGGCAGCGGTGTCAATAATGTTCTGATGGGGGGGCAGTTGCAGGTAACCTGCCCAACTGGCGATTGCCATGGAGGGGTGCAAGTCAATCTGCAGTGGAATGAACGGAACGCCACCAAGAAAGGGGGGGACTTTGATGGTGATGCTGATGGTGTGGAAGCGTTCAATATCAGGTTGATGGCCACCATTTAGGGATGCGATATGAAAATCTACAATAAACAACGGGGTTTATCATTAATTGAACTGATGATTGCCATGATGGTCAGTCTGGTGTTGGTTGCGGGGGTTGGAACTGTATATCTCAGCAGCAAGCGTAATTATCAGACTCGCGACCAGCTTTCCATGATGGATGAAAACGCGCGCGTGGCCTTGAATGCCCTCAGCAAGCACCTTGAACATGCTGGTTACGCCACGCCTTCCAAATTGCCTTTGGAGTCAATCGGCGGCTATTTTTATGTTAATGGTGATCCCGATCCTGTTGCGGGCGGATGTGGCACCGTTCAGGCAAGGGCTTTGACTGCCCTTAAACAAAGTTCTACTCAAGATGCCCTTAATCGTTATGGTGATGCGGTAAGCATTCGCTTTATAGGTGATCAAACACTGTTTACCGATGTATTGAGTGGAGTCCTGCCTTCTGCTTGTTTTGAGGGTTCTCCAAGTTTGCAAGATTCACTGATTTATAACGCTTTCCATGTCGATGATGATGGGGCAAGCCGCGACTCTGCAGGGAGTTTGATACCAATCCTATACGGTGTAGGCTCCAATACCAACCAGTACAAAAGACCCATTGTAAATGGTATTGAAAATATCCAATTCATGTACGGGGTGGATGTTAATGCGGATGGCGCAGTAGACAAATATGTCAACGCCACGAATGTGGGGGCGGGGGAATGGCAACGTATCATCAGCATCAAGGTTGGCCTGTTGGTCAGATCCATTGACCCGGTTTTACCAGCCCCAGAAGCGCATTCCTATCAGGTGCTGGATGTGACCCAGACCCTTAATGACCGGTATCAGCGGTCAGTGTACACAGCCGTCATTCATTTGCGTAATGTAGTGAGTAATTAAGGTGACAGGATGGCAACGATAACCAGAAAAAACCAACGTGGATCAGTCCTGTTATGGGGCATGGTAATTTTGCTGACCCTGACTGTGATTGGTTTTGCAGCTACCCGTATGGCGTCAGTGGACAATAAGATCGCTGGCAACCAGATGATGTACATGTTGACCTTTGAAGGGGCGGACACCATGCTCCGCAGGTCAATCAGCCTGTATAACGTGATGCAGACGGCACAATCCGGAACCTCTCCATCTGAATACAGCAAGGATAAAGTCAAGGTGCTGCAATTATCCAACTTCGCCGAGAACATCAGTGGCATCAATGCGGCAGGCCAAACTGCGATGGGCGAGGAAGAAGGCTGCCCCCCGTTGAAAGGTGTGGCGATGACGACAGAAATGACACCGGATGCAGGTGGGATTGCCTGCCGGGTGTTTACAACCGACGCCAGTGCGTCACTGACGGGAACTGGAGCGCGCAGCAGGCATTCAGAAGGTGTGTTGAAACCAGTGCCAAAAGTCCACTAAGAGGCAATAACAGTGAAAATAAAAAAACAGTATCAAGGGTTTACCTTAATTGAATTGATGATCACGGTAGCAATCATCGGGATTTTGTCGGCAATCGCTTACCCCAATTACACCGCCTATGTGCAGAAAAGCAGGCGGGCGGATGCCCAAGTGGCGTTAATGGAAATTACGCAGCGCCAGGAAAGCTACTTTCTGCGCAATTACAGCTACGCCAAGGATCTGGCGCAATTGGGGTATCCGTCTATCAGCAATGATGGCCAATATACGCTTTCCGAAACACCAACGCCTGGTGGGTGTGGGGGCGTCAACACCTCGCCTTGCAATTCATATGTACTGAGTGCAACGCCTGCAACATCAAGCCCTCAGCATAATGATGCAGCTTGTCAGGCCATGACGCTGGACAATCGTGGCGCGAAACGCGGCGGTGTGGACGCTGCGCATGCCGCTGCTGATACCGCCCAAACCTGTTGGAAATAAACCATCGGCGGCGCATAGCGCCACTAACCTGAATTACAAAAATAATGCCATGAAAAAAATATGTTGTAGCCTGCGGTGGCTGTTGTTGTCCGCCCCCCTGTTATTCAGCCCGGTATTGATGGCGGATGAGACCGAAATCTATTTTGCCGACAAAAGCGGCGAAGTGGCTCCGAATGTCCTGTTCCTGATCGATGTATCCGGCAGTATGAAGACAGTTGTGCCTGGGGATCCAACCAACAGGTCGCGCTTGCAAGTGCTGAAGGATTCTTTCAGTGAGGTCATGGATTCAGCTCCTGCCAATTTGAACATCGGCCTGATGCACTACGCCAATCATGGTTTGGCAGCAAACGATCCTTACTGGTGGAACTCAATCAAGGGGGTGAATTTCCCGGTGACTTTGGCGGATGAATACGTGACGCCGCTGATTGCCCCATACAAGAGTTCTGACAATCTGCCAGATCCCGCTTCCAGCAGTACGACGGTGAGGCAATTCCTCGCCAGTATTGTCAATAATTGGAATGCGGAAGGTTATACGCCCATTGTCGATTCATTGTATGAAGCTTCCCGCTATTTTCGGGGTGACGCGGTTGGCTGGGGGCTCGATTCGCCTTCCATCTCCTGGGCATCCCATCCTCTGACCTATGATGGCGCTTCCTTGAATTGCAAAGCTTCCCATGAGGTGGAATGTGTCAATACGTTTGGGGAGTGCAATGGCAATATTGTGCAGAATAGTTGTGTTACTCGCCCCTATCATTGGGTGGGTAATGAATACCCTAATCGGGACAAGTATTGCATTATGGATAGTGACGGCTATTGTGACGCCGACGTGGAAATATGTAGCCAGAAAGTGTGTGATAACTTTACAGGATCAGCACAATACAAATCGCCGATCAAGTATGCTTGTCAGGCGAACTATCTGGTGCTGATGTCGGATGGCAAGCCGGAATACCCGTATGATGGCAGCGAAGACAGCTTAGAACATGATGGCACAGGCTACTACCCACCTTCCTCCAAACGCTATTTGGGTTCGCGCGGTTTTGGTGATTTCACGAATTCAATCAAGCCAGAGATAAAAAATGAAAGGGTGGAGGATTATATCGGCGTTGCCAATTGTGCGAATGCCCCCAATGGGTATAACAGCGGCACCTGTGGGCCGGAATTGACCCATTGGCTGGCGAATACCGATCAAAGCGCAACGCTGTCGGGTGACCAAAAAGTCGAAACCTATGCTGTGGCGTTCGCCATGGCGGATGAGCCAACAGGCACGGCTTATATGAAAAGCTTGGTTACGGCAGAGAACGGCTTTTTCCCTGCCAATAGCGCCGCTGACTTATCCAACGCGTTCCAATCCATCCTCAACTCTGTTGAGAAGACGTCCTCATCTTTCAGCTCGCCAACCTATGCCGTCGATGAAAACACTATGTTGGCGAATAGCGATGATGTTTATATTCCGATGTTTAACCGCGACACTAAACCGACTTGGCCAGGTAATCTGAAGAAGTTCAAACGCAAGCAGTTCACCCAGACCGATGGTACGGTTGCCAGCAAGATTGTGGATAAAAATGGCAGTGTGGCGGTCAATGAAAAAGGCGAGCTTGTGGATGGCGCTTATGATTTCTGGGGCGTCGCCGCCAGCGGCAATGATGTCGCCACTGGCGGTGCCGCCAGCAGGCTGCCAAACCCGGTAGACCGCAACCTCTATACTGATGTTGGCAATTCACTGGATCTAACCGTCGCCGCCAACAAATTGGACGCCAGCAACGCCAATATCACCAGCACCATGTTGGCAGGCACTTATATCACGAAAAATAGCTTGCAGGATTGGTGGATGGGGACTAGCGACGGTATCAGCTGCTTGGGCAAGTATATAGATTGTAATGGAGTGTCCCATACTGTGCAGGGCATTCCGGGCAATAATTCCGGGTGCGTCAATATCAAGGAAGTGACCACCTGTCCGCTGTCCAGCAGCAGCATCAGCAGTGATGAGCGCACAGCCCTGCTGAATTTTGTGCGCGGAAAAAATCCTGACGGCACGCTTCGTCAGCATATGGGCGACATTCTGAACTCCAAGCCGCTGGTGGTTGATTACGGTACCCAACAGCGTATTTTTGCTGCCACCAATGAAGGTTACCTGCATTCCATTGACGCTGAAAGCGGAGAGGAGAAGTGGGGTTTCATGCCCAGTAGTTTGCTGGATAATATCAAGACCTTCTTTGACAATAAGCCGTCAGAGGATCATGTTTATGGCATTGATGGCCCAGTGACGCTCTGGAATTACGACAAAAATATGGATGGCGTCATCAAGGCCACCGACGGTGACAAGCGGGTGCTGTACTTTGGCCTGCGCCGGGGGGGGAATGTTTATTATGCCATTGACATCACATCGCCCGACAATCCGATGATTTTGTGGAAAAAAGAAAACGTGGTCGGCATTGATGATGGGCCGTGGGACACATTGGGGGAAACTTGGTCAAAGCCTGCCCTGGCAAAAATGCGCGTTGGCAGCAACAGCAGCAGTGAACTGAAGAATGTGCTGGTGTTTGGCGCAGGTTATGATTCGGCCAAGGACAATCAGATTCCTTATAAATCAGGTGATAATTTGAGCCGACAGCCTGACACGTTGGGGCGTGACGTCATGATTGTGGATGCGCTTACAGGCGAACTGCTTTGGGATTTGCAACGCGATTTGTTTAACAACAGCGCATCCAGTAATCCAGTCAAGGACAGTGTGCCGGGCGACATCCGTGTGTTGGATATGGATCGCAATGGCGCGCTTGACCGGCTGTACTTTGCCGATACCGGCGGCAATTTGTGGCGCGTGGATATGGATCATGACCTGCGTGACACGGATTCCAGCATGTATGACTATAAGGACGCCATACTGACCAAAATCGCCGCATTAGGCACGGATGGTGATTATGGTACGGATACCCGCAAGTTTTTCTACGAACCGGATGTCGCCATGATGCAGTACAACGGCAAGGTGCTGATGACCATTGCGTTGGGGAGCGGTTACCGCACCCATCCGCTCAACACCAATACCAAAGACCGTTTCTATGTCATCATGGACCCTAACGTCTATAACGAGCCGCCGACAGGGCCGACAGGTTTCACCACGGTCAAGAACTCTGATTTGGTCAATGCACGTACCAATATCGGCGATGCAGGCGGTTTTGCCAGCGCTGAGGACAGCCTGTTGAATGGCAGTCACAAGGGTTGGTACTACGCGTTTGACAATGTCGGTGAAAAAGTGTTGGCTCCGGCCGTGTCATTCCTTAACAAGGTTGTCTTCACCACCTTCGCGCCAGTGGATGAAAATGGCAAGTCTGCTTCTGGTGACCCCTGTGAAGTGCCGCCCAACAGCGCCCGCGCTTATGTGCTTGACCTGTTCACGGGTAAGGCGGTCGCCAATCTTGACCGCAGTACGGATGACAGCAAGGATGATTTCGTGGTGGCTGGGGTCAATGAAATCCTGGACGCCGCCAAGATTGTCTTCCGCATGCCGACCGCCAAAGATGGGACGGACTGTAAAGAGGGTGATTGCAAGCAAACGGTCGAAATCCGGGTTGGCAAGATGCAACTGCCGGTCATGGATGATTCCAACAGTGACAACAGCAATACCGGCAGCAGTGTGGAAGACATTGCCGGTAAGACGGATCTGTCTGACATCCTGCCGCGCATTTTCTGGCGCGACAATGATGTGTCCGACTAAACAGCCAGCCACTGCCCCAGGCTGACCCGGTCGTTGCCTGCCAAATCCGGCAGGCAACGCACTGCCTGGAAACCCGCCGAGCACAATAATCCTGTCACCGCCAACCCCTGGTTATAACCGTGCTCCAGCAGCAGCCATCCGCCGTTTGCCAGCCATTGCGGCGCATCCTGGATGATCCGGCGTATGTCATGCAAGCCATCGTCGCCAGAAACCAGCGCCCCCGGCGGCTCAAAGCGGACATCGCCTTGCGCCAGATGTGGATCCTGAACCTCAATATAGGGCGGGTTGGAAACAATCAGGTCGAAACGCTGGGCGGGCAGGGCATCAAACCAGTCTGAGAGGATGAATTGCACATTGCGGATGGCGTGGGCTTGGGCGTTTTCTTTCGCCACTGCAAGGGCGGTAGGGAAAATGTCGGCGGCAATGATGTGCAAGGCAGGAACTTCACAAGCCAAGGCCAGCGCAATCGCGCCTGTGCCGGTGCCCAAATCCAGCACCACCTGTTTGCCCGCCAGTTTTGTCAGCGCCGTTTCGACCAACAGTTCAGTTTCCGGGCGGGGGATCAGGGTGTCGGGCGTGACCTTCAGGTTCAGCGTCCAAAATTCGCGGAAGCCCGTCAGGTGCGCCACGGGAACGCCCCGTTCCCTCGCGTCAACCAAACGGGTGAATTCAGCGGCAAGGGTTTGCCCCACTTCCTTTTCAGGCCAGGTGAACAGGTAACTGCGCGGCTTTTGCAGGCAATGTGCCAGCAATATTTCAGCATCCGCCCGTGCCGATGGCGAGGTTGATGCCAACCGCTCACTGGCTGCCGTCAGCAGTTGCCGGAGATTTTGCTGTTTGCCCTCGACCGTTTCATTCATCCGCCAACGCCGCCAGTTGGTCTGCCTGGTATTCGTTGATCAACGGTTCAATCACCTGGTCTAAGCTGCCCGCAATGATTTCATCCAGTTTGTACAGCGTCAGGTTGATGCGGTGGTCAGTCACGCGCCCTTGCGGGAAGTTATAGGTGCGGATGCGCTCGGAACGGTCGCCGGAACCGACCAGCAAGCGCCGGGCAGCCGCCTGTTCATTGGCCTGCTTCTGCTGCTCAATTTCGAAGATGCGGGATTGGAGCAAGCCCATCGCCTTGGCGCGGTTCTTGTGCTGGGAGCGTTCGTCTTGGCATTCGACCACGATGCCGGTAGGGAGGTGGGTGATGCGGATGGCGGATTCGGTCTTGTTGACGTGCTGGCCGCCAGCGCCGGATGCGCGGTAGGTGTCGACCTTCAGGTCTGCCGGGTTGATGTCCACGGCTTCCACTTCATCAATTTCTGGCAGGATGGCGACCGTGGCGGCGGAAGTGTGGATGCGCCCTTGCGATTCGGTGGCGGGGACGCGCTGCACCCGGTGGGCACCGGATTCAAATTTCAGCCGTGAATAGGCACCCTGGCCGATGATGCGGGTGATGATCTCCTTGTAGCCGCCGTGTTCACCTTCGTTCTGGCTGATGATTTCGATCTGCCAGCGGCGGCTTTCGGCGTAGCGGGAGTACATGCGGAACAGGTCGCCCGCGAAAATGGCGGCCTCATCGCCGCCGGTGCCTGCGCGGACTTCCAGAAACACGTTGCTGCCGTCATGCGGGTCTGTGGGCAGCAGCAGTTTTTGAAGTTCGATGGCGAGTGCGGCGCGGCGGTTTCGGGTTACGTCGATTTCTTCCTCCGCCATGGCGCGCATTTCTGGGTCGGCCAGCATTTCTTGGGCGGTTTCGAGGTCGGCGGCGGTTTGCTGGTAGGCATGGAAGCCTTGCGCCACCGGCTCCAATTGGCTGTATTCAATCGACAGTTTGCGGAACTGCGCCTGGTTGCCGATAACGTCCGCTTCGCCCAGCAAGGCGGCAATTTCGGCGTAACGTTCGCTCAAGGTTTCGAGTTTTTGCAGGATGGATGCTTTCACAGGTGTTTGCCGTTGTTGTCGGTTGCAGGGGAGGGCAGGTTGAGCAGGATTTTGGCGTGTTGCAGCAGGGCGTGGTCGCCATTGCTGGCGGCGTGGCGCATGGCTTGGGTGGCGTCATGCGACAGTTTGTTGGCCAGGGTATGGGCAAGGAATTGCAGCGCCTCTTCCGGGCTTTTGCCGTTATGCAGCAGGCTTAACGCCTTGTCAAAGACTTCCTGGCGGATGTTCTCGGTGCGGGCACGATAGTCGCGGATGGTGGCCATGTGGTCTTGCGCACGCAACCAGGACATGAAGCTGACGACTTCCTCCACCACCATGCTTTCCGCCTGCTCGGCGGCGGCGCGGCGGGATTGCAAGTTTTCTTCGATCACCGATTGCAGGTCGTCGACCGTATACAGGTAGACATCATCCAGGTTGCTGACTTCCTGCTCAATATCACGCGGCACCGCAATGTCGACCATGAACATGGGGCGGTGTTTACGGATTTTCAGGGCGCGTTCCACCGCTCCCTTGCCCAGGATAGGGACGGGTGACGCAGTGGAGGAAATCACGATGTCAGCCTGCGGCAGGTGTTCGGCGAGATCCTGCAAGCCGATGCCTTTGCCCCCGTAGTTGGCCGCCAGTTTCTGCGCCTTGTCCAGGCTGCGGTTGGCGACCATGACATGGCCGATGCCGTTGGCGGCCAAGTGCTTGCCAACCAGCTCGATGGTTTCACCGGCACCGATCAGCAAGGCGGTCTGTTTTTCCAGTTTGCTGAAAATCTGTTTGGCTAGGCTGACAGCGGCGAAGGCGACTGAAATCGGGTTGGCACCGATGCTGGTTTGGGTGCGCACTTTTTTGGCCGTTGAGAAGGCATGTTGCATCAGCCGGTTCAGTTGGCTGCCGGTGACGGCGTTGTCGCTGGCGGCTTGCAGGGCGGATTTCAGCTGGCCGAGAATCTGTGGTTCGCCCAGCACCAATGAATCCAGCCCGCAAGCGACGCGCAAGGCGTGGCGGACGGCGTCCTCCTGCTGGTGGACATACAGGTAAGGCTTTAAGTGGGTGGTTGCTATATTGTGCCAGCCCGCCAGCCATTCCATCAGGGTGTCCACAGGTTGTTGCTGATGGCTGGCGACATAGATTTCAGTGCGGTTGCAGGTGGACAGGATGAGGTTCTCTTGTACTATCTGATGGACAGAATGCAGGGCTTGAGGCATGCTTTCAGGCGAGAAGGAAACCTTTTCCCGGATGGAGACTGGAGCAGTTTTGTGATTGACCCCAACGATCAGGATGGACATTCGGCGCTATTCCAACGGATACATTTCGTTTTCAGAACCGCGAATTTTCTGATACGTTATGGGCGATTACAAGGTAATTCGCTGAATATATCCTTAAAAGAGCTGACAACGTAAACATTAATGGTATTGCAGAATACCGGAGAACCACATGCAAAGCACACGCTTGCCACGCCGGTTTATCAGCCTTGCCCTCACAATCCTGATTGGCGGGTGCGCCTTGGGGAGCAACACCTTTGCTGGCCAGCAAACCAGTAATGTCGCCACCTTCAGCAGCCCACTCAGCTACCAAATCTACAATATTTTGGCGGCGGAAATGTTCATCAGGCAAGGCAACCCAGGGCAGGCCGCCCTGCACTATGCCGCCGCCGCGCAACAGTCGGACGACCCGGCGCTCGCCAAACGCGCGGTGGAGCTGGCACTTGATGCAAACGACAACGCCTTGGCAGCGCGGGCGCTGGAACGCTGGATTGAGTTGGATCCAAATTCGCCGGAAGCCTTGCAACACCGGGCGATCAATAACCTGCGCGGTGAAAAATATGACGCTGCGGTCAAGGATTTGGTCAAAGTCCGGGATAACGTGGAAAAAACAGAAGGGCATGGTTTTGAATTCATCGTTTCCCTATTGGCGTTGGAGCCTGATACTGGAAAATCCTACCAGACATTCAAACACTATGTGCAAACAGTCGACAGCTCGCCACGCGCGCAACTTGCCCTAGCCACACTGGCGATCAATTCCGACCAGTTTGAAGATGGCTTGAAGGCAGCCAAAGCCGCCAAACAGGCAGGGGACAAGGCGCAACAGACGCAGGCTTCCCGCCTGATCGCCAAAGCGTTGGTGGGGATGGACAAACTTGCCGAAGCGGTGACGGAACTGGAAACCGCCTCCAAGTCCAGTGAGGATATTGACCTTGAGCTGGATTATGCACGCATGCTGATCTTGGCTGACCGTCGTGCTGACGCAACCCCGATATACAAACAGCTTTACACCAGCCATCCTGAGAATATCGACATCCTTTACACGCTGGGCCTGTTGTATCTGGAGCAAAAGGAATATGCACTGGCAGAACCGTTGATCAAAAAATTGATGAATATTCCTGAGCGGGTCAACGAAGCCAGCTATTTCATGGGGCAAATCCAGGAGGGGCAGAAGCGACCCCAGGATGCCATTGAAACCTACAAAAAAGCCATGGAAGGCAATTATGCCCGTGAAGCCACTACCCGCATTGCGGCTTTGCTGGTGGAGACTGAAAGCCTGGATGCCGCCCGCCAATGGCTGGCCGGACAAATGCAGGCTGCCACCCTCGACAGCCGGAAATCACTGTTGTGGCAAGTGGATGGGCATTTGCTGCATGAAAAGGGGCGTTATAAGGATGCCATCGCCAGTTTCGACAAGGCGCTTGCCCTGAAACCGGACGATTTCGACACATTGTATGCGCGCGCGCTCAGTGCCGAAAAATCCGGTGATTTTGCTGCGGCTGAGGCCAATCTGCGTGCATTGCTTAAACAGCAGCCGGATAATCCCACCGTGCTGAACGCTTTGGGCTATATGTTGGCGGTTAACACGCAGCGCTACCCGGAAGCGGAAGAAATGGTCAGCAAGGCGTTGAAAGCACATCCGGACGATCCGGCGATCATGGACAGCATGGGCTGGATCCTATTTCGCACGGGTAAATTGGCGGAGGCGGAAAGCATGCTGCAGAAGGCCTATAATCTGTTGCAGGATCCGGAAATCGCAGGCCATTTGGTTGAAGTCCTGTCAGAAGGCGGCAAGAAAGCGGAAGCCAAAACCATTCTGGATGCCATGCTGGCCAAGTATCCAGAAGATGAACGTCTGGTCAGGATCAAGGAAAAACTGGTCGGTTTATAATCCCCAATTCCCAGGAAAAACAACATGAAACAATGGATGCCAGTAATTGGCTGTTGCTTGCTTACGCTTGGCGGATGCGCCTCCCAGAACCAACCCCGGCATACCACTGAGGTCGCTTCACCCGCTGCGGAATCAGCCTGGCGGCAGCGGCAGGCCGATTTTGCCCGCATGAGCGCTTGGCGTTTGCAGGGCAAGGTCGGGGTGCAATTCAAGGAGCAAAGCGCTTCTTTCAATATGTCCTGGCTACAAAATGGCAACGATGGGTATGAAATGAATATCAAAAACCCCTTGACCGGCTCCATTGTGGCTTATCTCAAAGGCAACGCTTCAGAAGTGACCTTGCAAACCAATGGCAAAACCTATAAGGACGCCAGTGCTGAACGCCTGTTGCAAGGGCAATTGGGGGTTTCCCTGCCGCTCGACGGGATGAAATATTGGGTGCGTGGTGTGCCGGAACCGGATGCGCCAGTGCAGCAGGTCAAGCTGGATGCGCAAGGCAGGCCGGAAGTCCTGCAACAATCCGGCTGGCTGGTGGAATATAACGGTTGGCAGGGTAATGACTGGAAAGCGTTGCCGGAAAAAATCAACCTGAGCCGTGCGCCGGACAACACCAAGGTCAAGGTGATCGCAAAAGATTGGCGGACACGCTATTGATGCGGACACTGGCACTACCGGCCCCGGCCAAACTTAATCTGTTCCTGCACATTACTGGCAGGCGTGCGGATGGTTATCATCTGCTGCAAACGTTGTTCATTTTTCTCGATTTCAGCGATGAGATCACCCTTGATGTGCGGGACGATGGTGTCATCCACCGGGTTGCCGAGGTGGCGGGTGTGCCGGAAGCGGCCGACCTTGCCGTGCGGGCGGCCCGCTTGTTGCAGCAGGAAAGCGGAAGTGGGTTGGGTGCTGACATCCAGGTGAACAAAAAAATTCCGCTGGGTGGTGGTTTGGGCGGGGGCAGTTCAGATGCCGCCACCGTATTGCAAGGGCTGAACCGTTTGTGGGGATGCGGCCTGGATGATGAAGCCCTGGCGGCGTTGGGGTTGCAGTTGGGGGCGGATGTGCCGGTATTTGTGCATGGCCATGCCGCTTGGGCGGAGGGGGTCGGCGAAATATTAACACCCGTGGATACACCGGAAAAATGGTACGTTGTTATCCATCCACGAACGCATGTGCCTACGGCCGAACTTTTTTCTGCACCAGACTTGACACGTGATTGCCCGCCCATTACATTAGCCCGCTTCCATGACGGGCAAGGTGCTAATGTCTTCCAGCCGGTGGTGGAAAAGCGTTATCCGGAAGTCACCAAAGCCATAGGCTGGTTGTCCCGGTACGCAGAAGCGAGATTGACCGGCTCTGGAAGTTGCTTGTTTGCATCTGTCAAAAATCGGCCGGAAGGTGAGGATATCCTGCAAAACTTACCTTCTGAATGGTTTGGTTTTGCTGCCCGAGGGGTTACAATATCGCCTCTCAGGCAAAGACTGGTAGTAATATAATCAGTTGTGTTGTTTCAGCAGGGCTGTCGCCAAGCGGTAAGGCACTGGATTTTGATTCCAGCATACCCAGGTTCGAATCCTGGCAGCCCTGCCATTATGCCGGACAATTGCAAGTTTATTTGCTTCAAGTTGAAAGTTTTTCAGCAGGGCTGTCGCCAAGCGGTAAGGCACTGGATTCTGATTCCAGCATCCCTAGGTTCGAATCCTAGCAGCCCTGCCATTTCCTCCCAACTCAATGCGGAAGTGTCATGTCTGACGATAGAATGATGGTGTTTACGGGCAACGCAAACCCGGAACTCGCCCACAAAGTCGTCGATCACCTCGGTATCCCCTTAGGCAAAATCAAGGCTGAGCGCTTCAGTGATGGTGAAGTGCATGTCGAGCTGCTGGAAAACGTGCGTGGTCGGGATGTGTTCATAGTGCAATCCACCTGCTCGCCAACCAATGATAACCTGATGGAATTGTTGATCGTTGCTGACGCGCTCTACCGGGCCTCGGCGGGGCGGATTACTGCTGTCATCCCTTATTATGGTTATGCGCGTCAGGATCGCCGGGTGCGTTCACGGCGCGTGCCGATTTCGGCCAAAC
Source organism: Candidatus Thiothrix phosphatis (assembly GCF_035668035.1). NCBI lineage: Bacteria > Pseudomonadati > Pseudomonadota > Gammaproteobacteria > Thiotrichales > Thiotrichaceae > Thiothrix > Candidatus Thiothrix phosphatis. The sequence continues at coordinate 47,648 of NZ_JAYMYJ010000132.1, forward strand.
TGGTGGCGGACATGATTTCCACCGGGCATGTTGACCGTGTGCTGACGATTGATCTGCATTCCGATCAGGTGCAGGGCTTTTTTGACCTGCCGGTTGACAATATTTATGCATCCGGGGTGTTGCTGAACGATATCCTGAGTAAAGATTTGCCGGATTTGATGGTGGTGTCGCCGGATGTCGGTGGTGTGGTGCGTGCCCGGGCGCTGGCGAAAGGTTTGGGCGATGCGGATCTGGCGATTATCGACAAGCGCCGTCCGGAACCCAACAAGTCCGAGATCATGAACATTATCGGCAATGTGGCAGAGCGCCATTGCATCCTGATTGATGACCTGATCGATACCGGCGGCACACTGTGCAATGCGGCGGTGGCGTTGAAGGAGCATGGCGCCTTGAGCGTCAGGGCCTACGCCAGTCATGCTGTATTTTCCGGTAAAGCGGTCAGCAATATCGAAAATTCCGCATTGGATGAGGTGGTGGTCACCGACACGATTCCGTTGAGTGAAAGCGCGCGCAAATGTGATAAGATTCGCCAGCTTTCAGTCGCTGGTGTGCTGGCGAAAACGATTTTACGCATCAATCAGGATGAGTCAGTCAGCTCCCTGTTTGAAGGCTTGTAAGTAACTCCCGTCCGCGGGTTTTGTCAGGCTGGGTCTGGTCGCGGATTCCGGCCATTTATTTCGGAGAAACAACATGTCAAAAAAATACGTTCTGCAAGCGCAGCTACGTGAAATGCAGGGCAAGGGTGCGAGCCGCCGCCTGCGCAGGGAAAATCTGGTTCCCGCCATCATTTACGGCGCGGCTCAGGATGCCAAGTCCATCACGTTGCGCCACAATGAAATGGTGCGCAACTTGCAGGATGAAGCGTTTTATTCCCAGATCATTACCGTTGATTTCGGTGATCATCAAGAGCGGGCTATCCTGCGTGACCTGCAACGCCATCCTTCCAAGCCTGTCGTGATGCACGTCGACCTGCAACGCATCAGTGACGACCAGGAAATCCGCATCCATGTTGCGCTGCATTTCATCAATGAAGACATTTCCAAAGGTGTAAAAGAGCAGGGTGCTGCCATCAGCCATGTGGTTGCCGAGGTTGAAGTTTCCTGTTTGCCGAAGAACCTGCCTGAGTACATCGAAGTGGATATGGTCGAGATGGAAAAAGGCCAGATTCTGCACCTGTCAGACCTGAAATTGCCGGAAGGCGTCAGCCTGCCAGCTTTGGCGCTGGGCGAAGACCACGACTCGGCTGTTGCCTCCTGCCACTAAGGCGGTGAAGGATGGGAACCCCGATACGCCTCATCGCAGGTTTGGGCAACCCCGGCAGCCAGTATGACAAAACCCGGCACAATGCCGGGTTTTGGTTTGTTGACGAACTGGCGAGGCGTTATTCCGGCCAGTTTGCCGCTGAGAAGCGTTTTTCTGGCGAAGCCTGCAAGTTGCAGGTCGGCGGCAACGCTGTCTGGCTGCTCAAGCCGATGACCTTCATGAACCGTAGTGGATTGGCGGTGCGGCAACTGGCCGATTTCTACCGTATTCCGCTGGAACAGATATTGGTGGCGCATGATGAGCTGGACATTCCGGCAGGCGATGTGCGCTTGAAGCAAGGCGGCGGTCACGGTGGCCACAATGGGTTGCGCGATTGCCATGCCCATTTGGGCGCGGATTACTGGCGCTTGCGCTTGGGGATCGGGCATCCCGGCGACCGTAACAAAGTGGTGGATTATGTGTTGTCGCGCCCTTCGCAGGATGATGAAATTGTCATTTTGCGGGCGATTGACGCTGCCGCCGACCAGATTGGACTGATTTTGCAGGGTGAGATGCAAAAGGCCATGCAGGCATTGCACACCCGCTAATTTTGAGACACAAGGTACTGACATCATGGGATTCAAGTGCGGAATTGTTGGGTTGCCGAATGTGGGCAAATCCACCCTGTTCAACGCCCTCACCAAAGCGGGCATCCAGGCGGCGAACTACCCGTTCTGTACGATTGAGCCAAATGTCGGCATCGTTCCCATGCCTGACCCACGGCTGGATGCGTTGGCAGCCATCGTCAAGCCGGAGCGGATAGTGCCGACCACGATGGAGTTCGTCGACATCGCTGGGCTGGTGGCGGGCGCGTCGCAGGGCGAGGGGCTGGGCAACAAGTTTCTCGCCCACATCCGCGAAACTGACGCCATTGCCCAGGTGGTGCGCTGCTTTGAGAATGACGACATCGTGCATGTGGCGGGCAAGATTGACCCGGCCTCCGATATTGAGACCATCAACACTGAGCTGGTGCTGGCTGACCTGGAAACCGCTGAAAAGGCCGTCAACCGTCTGGCCCGCGCCGCCAAGTCCGGCGACAAGGAAACGGTGGCGCAGAAAAATATGGCGGAGCGCATGTACCAGCATTTATCCGCAGGCAATTCCGCCCGCTCGCTGGCTTTGTCAGCGGAAGAACGCCTGCTGCTGCGTGATTTGCACTTGATCACCATCAAGCCGCTGATGTTCATCGCCAATGTCAGCGAGGACGGCTTCGAGAACAACCCTTTCCTGGATACCGTACATGAAATCGCCGCCCGTGAAGGCGCGGAAGTGGTGCCGGTGTGCGCGGCCATCGAGGAAGAGCTTTCCCAACTGGAAGATACTGAACGTGATGAGTTTCTGGAAAGCATGGGCTTGCACGAACCAGGGCTGAACCGGGTGATCCGCGCCGGGTATTCGCTGCTGGGCTTGCAGACCTACTTCACGGCGGGGGTGAAGGAAGTGCGGGCGTGGACTATCCGCAAGAACGCGACGGCGCCGCAGGCCGCAGGCGTGATCCATACCGATTTCGAACGCGGCTTTATCCGGGCGCAAACCATTGCCTATGATGATTTCATCGCCTGCAAGGGTGAGCAGGGTGCCAAGGAAGCCGGAAAAATGCGGGCGGAAGGCAAGGATTACATCGTCAAGGATGGCGACGTGCTGAACTTCCTGTTCAACGTTTAGGCTTCATTTCATCAGGCTGTTGGGGATGCCCCACAGCAGCTCACCACCCTGAAAATCCGTCTCCAGGCGGATCAGGGACGCCTTTTTGACCTGCACGATAGGTTTCCGGCTACCCAGCAGCAGGGAGATGAGCTCGGAAAAATCCGGTTCATGACCGACCAGCCAGATGTCATCCTGGCCGCTGCCCGCCAGCTTTTCCAGTTCTTCCCGCATGGTCTCCGCATCTGCCCCTGCCAGCCAGCCAACGGTTTGCGGTGGTGGGCAGCCGCGCAGCTTATGCTGGAACACTTGCGCCGTTTCTTGCGCCCGCGCTAGCGGACTGCACAGCAGATAAGCGGGGAGCAGCCTATGCCTGCTGCAAAAGTCAGCGGCGCGCTCGGCTTGGCGCTTGCCTTTCCCTATCAACTGACGGGCTGCGTCGGGGATGGGCAACAGGCGGTCTTGCGCCGTGGCGTGGCGTAAAAAGGTCAATGTCGTCATGTGGTTTGCCATAGGTCATCCGTAACCGACTAATTTTCAATCCGCCAGTTCAAGCAACACCAGATCTTCCTCCACCCCGGCCATTTCCCCCAGCATGCCGGTGTAGCGGCGCAAGGCTGTCTGCAATCCGGCGAGTTCCTGGCGGAATTCGGCGCGTTGGGCGGAATCGGCAAAGCCACCGGATAAGGATATTTTGTGCCACTTGGCGGTGAAGGGGCGGATGATCTGGTTCAGCACCACAATCGCCAGCTTGGTGAATTGCAGGCAGCCGCGCCCGTGCTGTTTGATGATGGCACGGGTGGTGGGGAACAGGGAATGGATGCTGTCCAACGCGGCTTTTTCGTCGCCATCCCCGGCGGGCAGTGCCTGGGTGGTGATGCGGGTCAGCAGTTCGACATACATTTCCCAGGCGGCATCACGGTCACCGTCGTGGAATTCCAGTGTGACTTGTAGAAATTTTGCATTGATTTGCAGGTTCTGCATCTTCCATTTTTTCAGCCAGTCGAGCCAGAGCATGGGGGTAGTCCTGTGTTGTTGGTCATACCGCAGAGGATAACGCAAGTTGCCGTGATGGGGCAGCCATTGCATGCGCTACGCCCTCTATCAGTTCCCAATGCCCATCTTCAGGCCATTTGCAGTAATCGGCGTAGGTGAACCGTTCTGGTAATTTTTCCGCTGCGCCCATTGTCATGCTCCTGTATGTTTTTCCATTGCACCGGTGTCAACCATAGCATGTTCCGGTAGGGGGGGCATCCGGCGTGGGCTGGCATGGCCTGTCCAACAGGCGTTACTGGTAAGGAAGCAATCACGCCGAATATCATTTATCATCCGTCTATCGGGGATTATCCACCAGTGACCAGCATGTACGACATTTTCTTGAGCTATTCAACCCAAGACCGTGGGCGGCTGCGCCCGCTGTTTGACGCTTTGGCGCAACAGGGTTGGTCGGTGTTTTGGGATCATCAATCCATCCACACCGGGGAAAATTGGCACCGCAAGATTGATGAATCCATCAATAACAGCCGCTGTGTGGTGGTGGTGTGGTCAAAGCAGTCGGTGCAGTCAGAATGGGTGCTGGAAGAGGCCAGCAAGGGCAAGGCCCGCAATGTGCTGCTGCCTATCAAGATTGACGGGATTGAGCCGCCATTTGGGTTTGCCCTGCGGCAAACCGGGGATTTCACCCGCTGGAATGGCAAGCCTGACCACCCCGCCTTTATCGAGTTGGCGGCGCAGATTTACAGCTTGTTGGGGGCGGGCGGAAACCGGCCACCACCGTTGCCGCCGCCCCCATCCCGTGTCGGCTTGTGGGTCACGGGGTTGGTTGCTGTCTCTGCGGTTGGCGGATATGTTTACACCCAGCGGCAACCTGAGCATTCCGCCCCTCCCCCGGTTGTATCAGTGCCTGTCGCCGAACCGGTGGCACCAAATCCTGCGCCTGCACCTCCCCCGGCAACCAAACCTGAGCCTGCGGCAGCGAAGGCCCAATCGCCGCTGGAGCCGGAGATGGTTCCGATCCCCGCAGGCAGCTTTACGATGGGCTGTGACGGTAAACGCGACGATGTGGAGGGTGGCTGTGAAGATGATGAAAAGCCCGCCCATAAAGTCACGCTCGCCGCCTTCAAACTGGCGAAAACCGAAGTGACCGTCGCCCAGTTCCGCGCCTTTGCCGATGCGACAGGTTATCGAACCACGGCTGAGACGGCGGGTTCCTGTTATTCGCTGGATGAAAAAGGTGCATGGGGAGAAGTAAAGGGCAATTCGTGGCGCAAGCTGGGTTTCCAACAGACGGACAATGACCCGGTCGCCTGCGTCAGTTGGGATGACGCCCAGAAATACCTGGAATGGCTGAATGGCGAAATCAAGCCAGAAAAGCCATACCGTCTCCCGACAGAAGCGGAGTGGGAATATGCGGCGCGGGGGGATCAGTCGAAGGGGGATAAGGAAGGGGCGTTTCCTTGGGGGCAAAAGGGTTCGGATGGTTGCAGCTTTGCGAACATGGCGGATCAGGCAGCCAAGGAAAAATATCCTGACTGGACATGGGTGACAAGTTGTAATGACGGCTATATTTATACTGCGCCGGTGGGCAGTTTCAAGCCTGATGGTTATGGTCTTTATGACATGCAGGGCAATGTCTGGGAATGGGTACAGGATCGGTATGCAGATGATTATTATAAGTCTTCCCCTGCAAGTGCCCCGCAGGGGCCGGGTTCAGGCTCTGCCCGCGTGATTCGCGGTGGCTCGTGGGGCTTCGGACCGTGGTTCGTGCGTTCCGCTTACCGCTTCAGGAACTCGCCAGATTTCCGGGACTTCAACGTGGGATTCCGGCTTTCCCAAGGTCAATAGGTCGCCGGGAGGCGCAGGCGCGGGCAGCGTAGCGGGACGTAGGTGGGCATTGCTTGCTCATGACGACGGTTTCCTCCCGGCCAAAACCAATCCACTAGCCATCAGCCCCAACGCAAAAAAGCCCAGGACCAACG
>NZ_JAYMYJ010000133.1:0-53276 GCF_035668035.1 Candidatus Thiothrix phosphatis
GTGGTGGTGTCCCCCAACAGCAAATGGAACTGGATACCATCCAATATCTGGGTGGGAGTGGGGCAGATGAAACCGGAACAGGTGACATTTGAACTGGCTCCTGTTTACCAAAAAGCCGGGGTGGATTTTCGTCAGGCGCTGGCGCTGTCCATCCATCCGGAAGGTGGCGAAGGCGCTGCAAAACCCTATGTCATGATCCGTTACACCGCTCCTGACAAGGCAGGGGAAACCGAGGTGTTGGAATACGATTATCTGGTCAACGCCACCGGGCCAAAGCTGAACTTCGGCGCCACTGAGGGGCTGGGGCCGGAAGCCGGGCATACGGTGTCGGTCTGCACCTACCTGCATGCCGCTGAGGCCAATGCAAAACTACAGGCCAATATCGAGGCCATGAAGCAGGGTGAAAAGAAAACTTTCCTCATCGGCACAGGCCATGGCATGTGCACTTGCCAAGGGGCCGCTTTCGAATACATCTTCAATGTGGAATATGCCCTGCGCAAGGCAGGTGTCCGGGACAAGGCGAAAATCATCTGGATCAGCAATGAATACGAGCTGGGGGATTTTGGCATGGGTGGCCTGCACCTCAAGCGTGGCGGCTACATCACCAATGGCAAAATTTTTGCGGAATCGTTGATGGTGGAGCGCGGCATTGAGTGGATTACCCGCGCCCACGTCAATAAGGTTGAAGCTGGCAAGGTGCATTACGAGACGTTGGACGGGGAACTCAAAGAGGTCGCGTTTGACTTTTCCATGCTGATCCCGCCATTTGCTGGCGTCGGTTTGAAGGCGTTCAATGCTGCGGGTGAAGACATCACCGCCAACCTGTTCCTGCCGAATGCGTTCATGAAGGTGGATGCGGACTACACCGCCCGTCCTTTTGAGGAGTGGAGCGCGGCGGATTGGCCGAAGTCCTGCCAGAACCCGGTTTACAAAAATATTTTTGCCGCTGGTATCGCGTTCGCGCCTCCCCACCCCATCAGCAAGGTGATGAAAAGCCCCAACGGGACTGTCATCACCCCCGCCCCGCCCCGCACCGGCATGCCATCCGCTGGCATGGGCAAGGCGGTTGCGGGCAGCATCCGCGACATGATCCTGCATGGCGCGACAGAACCCACCCACCACGCCAGCATGGCGGAAATGGGGGCGGCTTGTGTCGCTTCAACCGGCATGGGCTTGTTTGACGGCACTGCCGCCAGCATAACGGTCTACCCGGTTGTCCCCGATTTTGAAAAATACCCCGATTACGGGCGCGATCTGGATCTGACCTTTGGCGAAATCGGTCTGGCGGGGCATTGGATCAAGCATTACCTGCATTACATGTTCATGTATCAAGCACAGATGAAGCCGGGCTGGACGCTGATTCCGGAGTAGGCAAGGCGAGAGTTACGTTAATCAGAGGAGGGAAATACACCATGGCGACCAACAAGGAGCCCTACGAGCAGAATTATTATCCACCAGTGCCCACCCCGTTCACGCTGTATACGCGGTGTTCAGTCTGTTGGCAGTTTTTCCGCTTCATCGCCTTGAATATCAAGATGATGAAAGTGGTGATGCGCTCAAAGCACTAATGTGACAGGAAGAGGAGGTTCTTGATCATGAGATTCCATTTCAGGTTAATAGGGGGGCTATTGGTGGCGGCAAGCTTTTTCGCCGCCAGCTTTGCGGTGAGTGAGAATGTCACTTCTCCAACTGCGGCCCCCCCCATGCCGGAGGCTGCTGCCCCGCCTGCTGGTGCGGCGGTGTCTCCGCCAGCCCCGCAACAGGCGGAGAGTCCTCCTGCTCCTGCGGCGGCTGCGCCTGCTGAGACGGCGGCGGCTCCGCCAACCCAACAACCGGCGGCAGTTCCACCGGCTGAGGCGGCAGTAGCTTCGCCAGATCCGGCGGCGGCACCTGCCGAGGCGGCGGTTCAGCCTAATCCTGCCGATACGGCCCCAGGCGTGGGGGCTGCTGTTTCAGACGCCATGTTGCAGGCCGGTTATGGCGTGTTTCAGGGGTATCCTGGACAACAGCCACCGATGGTGCTGCCACGTAAAGACAAGCTGAGTTTTTACCCTTGCGCCCAGTGCCATGCCAATATGCCGGTCAATACAACCCCGCGCCCCATCATGATCCACGCCACGGCCGGTTTGGTGGACGGCAAGCTGGATCATGGGCAACAGCGTTTCTGGTGCCTGACCTGCCACAGCCCAACAGACCGGAACAACCTGCAAACCGTGGCGGGCGTCAAGGTGGATTTCAACGACGCTTGGAAGGTGTGCGGCCAGTGCCATTCCGCCCGCCAGCGGGATTGGTATTACGGCGCGCATGGCAAACGGGTCGGGAACTGGAAGGGCGATGTTGAGCGGTATAACTGCACTGAATGCCACAATCCCCATCATCCGCCGTTCCGCCAGCAGAAACCCCAGCCGAAACCGCCGGTGCGTTCAGGGTTGGGTGAAATGCCGCATGAGGGTGAGGGCGAAGGGCACCCGACCATCTGGGAGAAACATCAGGACAGGCTCCAGCCAGAGGAGGGAAACAAGAAATGAATGATCAGCATATTTGCACATGCAACAGCCAGTCCATGGCCACCATGGCTGACCAGGCATTGGACGCTTTAGGTGATCCGGAACAGGCCGCCGCCCGCGAAGGCGACACGTCGCTACAGGCCCGGCGCAGGTTTCTGCAAGGTTTGGGCTTGCTGGGTGCCGCCGGTCTGGCAGCCACGTCTTCCGTCGGGCAGGCGGCGATGAGTGAAGTCCAGGCATCAGCCCAGAAACTGGGGCAGGGCAATGGTTTGTCGTTCATGGATGCCATGGGTGACTTTTTCCAGCAGCATTACACCCGCATGACGGATGAGGAAATGCAGGATGCGTTGCACCGGATCGAGCGCAAGGCCAAGCGCAAGTTCGGGGTCGACATTACCTGTGAAGATGTCAAGCCGATGCCCGGCACCTATTTCGGCTATGCGTTGAACCTGTCCAAGTGCCGGGGTTACCGGGAATGCGTGTACGGTTGTATCCGGGAGAACAACCAGGGGCGCGACTCACAGATGCAGTATATCCGCGTTCTGGAAATGCCCAATGGCGACCACAATCTGGAACATTCCAACCATTACTACGATCCGGCGACTGTGCCTACCCCAGGCAAATGGTACCTGCCGGTGCAGTGCCAGCAGTGCGACAACCCGCCGTGCGTAAAGGCTTGCCCGGTCGAGGCGACCTGGAAGGACAAGGACGGCATCGTGGTGATCGATTACAACTGGTGTATCGGTTGCCGCATGTGCATGGCCGCTTGCCCTTACTGGGCCCGTCATTTCAACTGGACGGAACCGCAAATCGCGCCGGAAGACATCAATCCGGTCACCGCCTATATGGGCAACCGCCCGCGTCCCAAAGGTGTGGTGGAAAAATGTCACTGGTGTACCCAACGCACCCGCAAGGGCCGCCAACCGGCCTGTATGGAGGCTTGCCCGACCGGCGCGCGGGTGTTTGGCAACTTGCTTGACCCCAATAGCGATATCCGCTGGATATTGGAGCACAAGATCGTATGGCGGTTAAAAGAGGATTTGGGCACCGAGCCCAAGTTCTGGTACTTCACTGATGAGGCGAGGGCGCGGATATGAGCAACACCAAGCAGTTGACGTTTTTCAGTTTTATCAAGGATGGTGTGATGGCTGCGTTGAGCGGCGGCAAGATGTACTGGACATGGATCGGCTTTTTGCTGTTCCTGATCGCCATTACCGCCTTGAATTACTACTTCCAGATTACCCAGGGCATGGCGATCACGGGTATGAGTGATCAGGTGTCCTGGGGCTTTTATATTGCCAACTTCGCCTTTTTTGTCGGGATTGCGGCAGCGGCGGTGTTGTTGGTGGTGCCAGCCTATATTTTTCACCGCACCGATGTGAAGTCGGTCGTGTTGATCGGTGAGGGGCTGGCGGTTGCCGCTGTGGTGGTGGCCATGGGCTTTGTCGCCGTGGATATTGGCCGCATTGACCGTGCTTGGCATGTCATTCCCTTCCTGGGGAAATTCAACTGGCCCAGCTCCATGCTGGCGTGGGACATCATCGTCCTGAACGGTTACCTGTTCCTTAACCTGCTGATCCCGATGTATATCCTGTGGAACCATTACCAGGGCAAGGAGCCGGATGTCAGGAAGTACTTCGCATTTGTTGTCCTTTCCATGTTTTGGGCTATTTCAATCCATACGGTGACGGCCTTCCTGTTCTCATCAAATATTTCCCGCCCGTTTTGGCATACGTCGCTGTTGGCCCCGCGTTTCATCGCTTCGGCGTTCACGGCAGGCCCTGCCTTGATGATCATTGCCTTGCAGGCATTGCGCAGTTATACCGACTACCCCATCAAGCAAAGCATCATCGACATGCTGGCGCTGATCATGACGGTCGCGTTGCAAATCAATATCTATTTTGTGGCGGCGGAGCTGTTTACCGACTTCTATAACCCGACCGCGCATGCGGCTTCCATGATTTACCTGTTTATGGGGCTGGATGGCTTTATGGCCCTGAAAGGTTGGATCTGGACGGCAATGGCGGCCAATATCACCGCTGTCATTTTGCTCATGGTGCACAAGACCCGCACCAATATGACAACCCTCAATGTCGCGTGCGGGCTGGCTTTCGCGGGCATCTGGATTGAAAAGGGCATGGGGCTGGTGGTGACCGGCTTTATCCCTTCGCCGTTGGGTGAAATCTACGAATATAGCCCGACCCTGAAAGAGCTGGGGGTTTCTGTCGGGATTTATGCTGTGGGTTGCCTGGTGTTCACCCTGTTTGCCAAGGCTGGCATGGCGATCGAAATGGGCCGGGTTGGGGCGGGCAAAGCCTCGGCTTCCGTCCGCAATGTCATGGAGGGTGCTGGGGATGAGGGCAACCCTGACCCTCTCACTGTAACGTAACACTGCCGCTGTTTTTGGGCGTTCCCTCCTTAGGTTCCCGCATCGGTTTTCAGGAGGGGGCGTCATTTTCACCCGAAGAGCTTTTGTCCATCGGCGATGGGCATGCCTGGGTCATGCCAAAAATTAACTATTGAAGGATCACAGTTATGGAGAAAGATATAGCGATCAGCGTTCCCCGAACCTTTCCGCAGCGACGCGAAACCGGCGTCGATTCGCCCAAGATCCCCCTGTATTTGGAGGAAACGTACTGGTGGGCATATACGCACCCGAAAGCGGTCGATGTTTTCGAGCGGCAATGGTTGGTCAACCTGATCCTGTGGGGAAATTTTTCTCGCCTGCGGGATGAAATTCTCAATGAGCTTGGCGATGACATCGGTGGGAACACGTTGCAGGTGGCGTGCGTCTACGGTGATTTTTCGCCCTGCCTGGCGCAGCGCCTGCGCCCTGACGCCAGCCTGGATATTGTGGATGTCGCCCCAGTGCAACTGGATAACGTCAGGAAAAAAGTGAGTGAATACCCGAATGTGTTTGTGCATCACCAGGATTCCTCCAGGCTCTCATTTGCAGATGCGGTTTACGACAATGTCGTCATTTTTTTCCTGTTGCATGAGCAGCCTGAAAAAGTCCGCCGTAAAACGCTGGCGGAAGCCTTGCGGGTGGTCAAACCGGGCGGGCGGGTATTGTTGATGGATTATCATCGCCCGCATTCCCTGAACCCATTCCGTTACGTCATGAATGTCGTGCTGCGCTATCTGGAGCCGTTTGCGCTGGATTTGTGGCGTCATGACATCGACACTTGGTTTTCGGCGGAATGCAAGCCCAAAAGCGTGGAAAAGCAGCTTTTCTTCGGCGGGTTGTATCAGAAGCTGGTGATCACCCGTTAGCAGGAGGGCAGGCTATGCGCAATATGACGGAAATTCCCCAGTTTATGGAGTTTGGGCAATGTCTGGCGGACGGCGACCTGAGCGCAGGCCTGCGTTGCCTGGATGAATGCATTGCCGTGGTGCGGGCCGAGCAGGACAAAACCGCGACGGCCCGTCTGCTGCAATACAAAGGGAACATCCTGCATCAAAGCGGGGATTTGGTGGCGGCGCGGGAAAGTTATCAGCAAGCCTATGAGCTGGCGGGCGGGTCTCCGCTGGTGCTGATGACGCTGGCCCGTTTTCTTGCCTCCACGGGTGAAAAAACGGCAGCGGAAGCCACGCTGGCAAAGCTGGAAAGTTTGCTGGGGAATGGCTGGGCCGAGCAGGAAACCGAATACCCGGTTTGCGCCTTGCAGGAGCGGGTTGCTGAAATTCGCGCCCTGCTGGCTTGATTAGCATGAGGACTGTTTTCGGGCTGGCCCCCATCTTAGCGTAACTCCGCCAGCCTTATAACTCCGCCTTGAGCCAAGTCAAGGCGGCTTTTTAAGCTTTTACGCCATCGTAGTACCGGCCACGGTACAACAGGCGTTTCTGTTCCGGCTCCTCACTGTCCACAAAGGCGGTACGGCAATGCAGGACGTTATTGCATACCACGCCTTCGCCTGCCTGCAAAGTGCGCCTGACCTTATAGGGCGAGTCCCGCCGCCACAAATCCAGCAGGAATGCGGCAGCGGCCTGCGTCAGTGGGTCGTTCCGCCAAATGACATTGCGCTGGCGGGCGGAATAACGCATGTGCAGCCTGCCAGCAGGTGTCACGCTGAACACCGGGCCGGACTGCGGCGGCCGCACTTCCCTTCCATCCAGTATATTGGCCGGTATGGTGAACGCCTGTGGGTGCATTAACGCCGTGATGTACTCCGGGTTGGCGTCGCGCAGCAGGATATAGGCAATCTCATGATCCATCAGCCAGCTTTCGCCGCCCGCCTGCGCCGGTTGGGCGCAATGCAGCAGCATGCCGTGGATCTGCCCTGCTGGCGGATTGTAGTAACCGTCCGTGTGCCAACTCAGCTGCTTGTCCGTGTAGGGGATGTAATCGTGTTGCCCGGCATGGGTGGCGACCTGCAGGGAGGTCAGGCTGTCTTCGTCGGCGCACAGGTTGTTGTCCAGACGGCGCAAACCCAGCGCTGCCCCCAACTGATGCACGAAACGCTTGTTACGGAAATTCCCTTGCCTGAACCGGTAAAGTGCCATGTTGTGCTGGCGGCATAATGCCTGGAGGTGGCCAAGCTCGATTTCACTGGGCGTCTCCGGGTTGGCGATTTCCACTTGCATGGCATCGATGGATAGCGGATAAACAGGCAGCTTTTGTTCGCGCCATCGTTTATAGGCATCCAGTTGCTTGATATTGAAGGGAGATTTATTCATGGTCACAACCTGCCATAATCCCTATGGAACTATTGTCTATTTGCAGTATTAAAAAATTCGAATATTCTATTATACCGCTCAAAAAGCGCTGGTTCAGGCTATGTTGCAGGTCTATCCCCTTAGGGATATAGGCCTGATTCAGGTAGCACCCCATGGGTGAGATTCTCTGGCTCAGGCGCTGCGCATACACTTACCGCACTTATGACTTGAGCAAACCAAGTTCTGCAATTGTTTTAATTTCCAGCCTGACGGGCCGGTAGGGTGCCGGTTAGGGGGAAACGCCATAGTATCTATACTGAGGAGGCAGGTATGGCAACGAAACATTATCCAACACCGATGCTGGACGTGCTGGAAGAAGGCCCATGGCCTAGCTTCATCAGCGGCTTCAAAAAACTGCGCGATGAACATCCCGATGAGCGCATCCGCTCCACCATCAATGGCTTGTTGGGGCAGTTGGAGCACTCTTACGAAACCCGCATGGGCTACTGGAAGGGCGGCACCATTTCTGTCTTCGGTTATGGTGGCGGCATCATCCCGCGCTTCTCTGAAGTGGGCCACATGTTCCCGGAGTCCAAAGAATTCCACACGCTGCGTGTCCAGCCGCCTGCTGGCAACTATTACACCACGGATATGCTGCGCCAACTGGCTGACAGCTGGGAAAAGTGGGGTTCAGGCCTGCAAACCTTCCATGGGCAGACTGGCAATATCATGTTCATTGGTGCCAATAGTGTGAACTATCAGCACTTCTTTGATGAAATCAATGAATACGGTTGGGATTTGGGTGGCGCAGGCCCTTGCGTCCGCACCGGCATGTCCTGCATCGGTGCTGCCCGTTGTGAAATGTCCAACTGTAACGAGCACGCCATCCACCGCCGTCTGCTGAACAACTTCACTGACGACGTGCATCGCCCGGCGCTGCCTTACAAGTTCAAGTTCAAGGTTTCTGGCTGCCCGAATGACTGCCAGAACGCGATCGAGCGCTCCGACTTCGCTGTGATTGGCACTTGGCGTGATGACATGAAAGTCAACCAGGAAGCCGTCAAGGAAATGATCATGAAAAAGGCCAAGGAAATTGGCAAAGAAGGTGATCGTTCCGCTGGCCGCCAATACATGTTTGACAATGTCATCAGCCGTTGCCCAACCAACGCCATCAAGCTGAATGATGATGACACCCTCACGGTTGACAACCACAACTGTGTGCGTTGCATGCATTGCCTGAACGTTATGCCAAAAGCGCTGCAAGTCGGCGATGACAAGGGCGTCACCATCCTGATCGGCGGCAAGCGCACCCTGAAAATCGGCGACCTGATGGGCACGGTTGTGATCCCCTTCATGAAGTTGGAAACCGAAGAAGATTACGAGCGCATCGTTGAGCTGGCGCAGACCATCATCGACTTCTGGGCGGAAAATGGCCTGGAGCACGAGCGTTGCGGCGAAATGATCGAACGTATCGGCTTGGTCAATTTCCTGGAAGGCATCGATATCGATCCGGATCCCAATATGATCAAGCAGCCACGCAACGTGTCTTACGTGCGTACTGACGGTTGGGATGAGGCTGCTGAAGAATGGTTCAACCGCAAGCGTGAAGAAAAAGCCGCCGCTTAATGGCGCTCGCTGGACGGGGCAGAAGCTAGAGCTGTCCCGTCAGCCAGGATTCCACGAAATTTTATAAGTTATTCTCTGACGGAGGCTTCGCAATGGCCGCACCAGAAATGCGCGATCCTATTGAGTCTGGATGCCCGGATGGTTTCCAGTACATGCACCCTGTTATGCGCCGTAACTACGGTCTGTGGGCATATCACGAAGACCCACGCCCCGGCGTATTGGTCCACGTTTCCAAAACCGGCGAAAAAATTTGGACTGTCCGCGCGGGTACCCAGCGTATCCTGGACGTGTTCACGCTGCGCAAGCTGATGGACATCGGCGATACCTATGGCGACGGTTATGTCCATTTCACCATCCGTTCCAATATCGAGTTCCTGGTGGCGGATGAGGCCAAGGTCGAGCCTTTGGTCAGTGCGTTGGAAGATGCAGGTTTCCCGGTTGGCGGCACCCGTAACTCTGTCACTACGCTGTCCCACACCCAAGGTTGGCTGCACTGCGACATTCCGGGCACTGACGCGTCCGGCGTTGTCAAGGCGATGATGGATGAGCTGCTGCCTGAGTTCAAATCCTGGAGCATGCCGAACCGCGTCCATATCACCACTTCCTGCTGCCAGATCAACTGCGGCGGCCAGGGTGACATCGCCATCAACGTACAGCATACCAAGCCACCAAAAATCAACCACGCGCTGGTTGGTAATGTGTGCGAACGCCCTTCCGTGGTTGCACGTTGCCCGGTGGCGGCTATCCGCCCTGCCATGGTTGACGGTAAGCCTTCCTTGGAAGTGGATGAGAAAAAATGCATCTGCTGCGGCGCTTGCTATCCGCCTTGCCCGCCCATGCAGATCAACGACCATCAGGCTACCCAGCTGGCTATCTGGATCGGTGGCAACCACTCCAACGCCCGTGGCAAACCGACCTTCCAGCGTCTGGTTGCCGCTGGCATCCCGAACAACCCGCCACGCTGGCCGGAAGCCACTGCGATCGTTAAAAAGATCCTGGCTTGCTACAAGGAAGGCGCGAAAGATTGGGAGCGCATCAACGAGTGGGTTGAGCGTATCGGCTGGCCGCGTTTCTTCGAAGTGACCGGGTTGCCGTTCACCAAGTACCACATCGACAACTGGCGTGGTGCGCGTGCGAACCTGAACTCTTCCACCCACATCCGCTTCTGATCTGACGGCGCAGAGGAATAGGCAGCGTGAAATACACAATTCTGATCAACGAAGGCCCGTACCAGCACCAAGCTGCTGATTCAGCCATCCAGTTCGTCCGTGCCGCACTGGAGAAGGGACACGAAATCTTCCGTGTCTTTTTCTACCATGATGGCGTCAACAATGGCACCCGTTTGACGGTGCCGCCAGCTGATGACCGCCAGATTCAGAAAGCCTGGACAGAACTGGCTGAAAAGCATGGCCTGGATTTGGTTATCTGCATCGCCGCCGCGCAACGCCGTGGCATTATGGATGCGGATGAAGCCAAACGTCAGGGGTTGGATGCCAACAACATCGCTCCCGGATTCCGGATTTCCGGTCTGGGCCAGCTGGTTGAGGGCGGTATCCAGTCCGACCGTCTGATCGTGTTCGGCGATTAAGGAGAAATTGCGATGACTACCAAGAATTTTCTGTTCGTGAACCGCAAAGCTCCTTACGGCACTGTTTATGCGCTGGAGTCGCTGGAAGTGGTGCTGATTTCGGCGGCGTTTGAGCAAAACGTCAGCTTGGCCTTTATTGATGATGGCGTATACCAAATCACCAAAGGCCAGAACAGCAAAGGTATCGGCATGAAAAACTTCTCGCCGACTTACCGTGCGCTGGGCGACTACGACATCAACAAGTTATACGTTTCCACAGAGTCGTTGGAAGAGCGCGGCCTGACGGTTGATGACCTGATGGAGCTGACTTACGAAGATGCCGATGATGATTACGCCGAAAAGCCTTCCATTATTCTGGTCAATCGTGAGGAAATGGCTGCAATGATGGCTGGGCAAGACGTAGTATTGAGTTTCTGACGGAGGATTTAAAGAAATGGCTATGTTGCATATCGTAAACAAGTCCCCGTTTGAACGTGTGGCTTTTGATAGTTGTCTCGCCCATGCGCAGGCAGGTGACGCAATCCTGATGATTGAAGATGCCGTGGTCGGTGCCGTCGACGGGTCACGCTTTGCCGGTAAACTCAAAGCGGCAATGGCTGACAAGACTGTGTATGTGCTGGGTTCTGACTTGGCGGCGCGTGGTCTGGAAGGCAAGGCGATGGAAGGCGTGGCTGTCGTTGACTATGCAGGCTTTGTTGACCTGACTGCCAATAACGAGCGCACCCAAAGCTGGTTGTAAGTTTTAATATTTTTATACAGAGGAGGCCAATCGATGGCATCACTTGAACTGAATGGCAAATCCATCCCGCTGGACGAAGAAGGTTACCTGGAGAACCTGAGTGACTGGACTCCGGAAGTCGCGGAAGCTCTGGCAAGTGCTGAAGATGTCAAGCTGACTGATGAACACTGGGAAATCCTGAACTTCCTGCGTGAGTACTATGAAGAGTATCAAATTGCCCCAGCCGTGCGTGTCCTGACCAAAGCGGTAGGCAAACGCTTGGGCGCTGACAAAGGCAACTCCAAGTATCTGTACAGCCTGTTCCCTTATGGCCCAGGCAAGCAAGCATGTAAATACGCAGGCCTGCCTAAGCCAACCGGCTGCGTGTAATTCCGCATACTGACAGCTTTGCCGCATAAATGAGAAAAGCTCCGGTTCACCGGAGCCTCTTCTCAAGGTTTGTTTTGTCCATTTTTCAGGGCGTGACAGATTTTCAGAAGAGAGAATATGGAATCAGGAGTACGCAGTGACATTCGTAAGCATTCTTTACGGACTGTTGTTCTGGGCGGCAACATTGATCCTCGTTATTGGCGTTGGGATGAAAGTCCGCCAATACTGGAATACGCCAGCCCCCTTGAAAATACCCACCACCCCGGCTCCGGTGACGCAGGGCGGCGTGGTTTGGCGTATGTTCAAGGAAGTTGTCTTCTTTCAAAGCCTGTTTCGCTCCAACAAAATCCTGTGGCTGTTCGCTTTCCTGTTCCACATGTCCTTGTGGTTGGTGTTGATCCGCCATAGCCGTTATTTCGTGGGCATGAATGAGTTCCTGGTGTTCATGCAGCCGTTTGGGCGTTATGCCGGGCTGACCATGGTGCTGGGGTTGGCGGGTTTATGGGCGCGCCGCTTTCTGGTCGACCGTGTGCGCTATATCTCCGCGCCATCTGACCACCTGATGTTGGCGCTGCTGATTGGCATCGGCTTAAGCGGCCTGCTGATGAGCTTTGTTTCCCATACGGATGTCACACAGGTGAAAGTGTTTTTCAGCGGCCTGCTGACTTTTGGCTTTTTTGGCGCAGAAGGCGGCTTACCGGCTGACCCGATTGTGTTGGCGCATTTGCTGCTGGTCGCCGTTTTGATGATTATTTTTCCGATCAGCAAATTGTTGCACGCCCCTGGCATATTTTTTAGCCCAACCCGCAATCAGGTGGATAACCCGCGTGAAAAGCGCCATGTGTCCCCTTGGGCATTGGAGTTGGAGCGCCAAGGCAAGTTGTTCCTAAGCGAGCTGAAGAAATAATTGCGTGTACGGATCAGATTTGAGAGGCATCTACCGTGGCTGATTACGAGATTCCAAAACTGACTGGCGAAGGTTATGTGGAAGTCCCTGCGGTGCAGGACGAAACCATGAAGGGTTCCGGCCCGTTCATCGCCAAGCAGGATTTCCAGAAGGCGATGGGCTTTCCGGCGGATTTTGGCGCAGTGGGCGAGCTGGTGCCGAACTGGAAGGAACGTGCGCTGGACAAGCTGGTTGACCTGAAAAGCCGTTACCGTTCCTTGCAGCTGTATCTGGACATTTGCGTCAAGTGCGGGGCATGCACCGACAAGTGCCATTACTTCATTGGCACCTCTGACGCCAAAAACATGCCGGTGGCGCGTCAGGATTTGTTGCGCAAGGTCTATCGCCGTTATTTCACATTTGCAGGCAAGCATTTTCCCAAGCTGGTTGGCGCGGTCGACCTGACGGAAGAGGTTGTCCGTGAGTGGTACAACTATTACCACCAGTGTTCACAATGCCGCCGTTGTTCCGTGTTCTGCCCTTACGGCATTGATACGGCTGAAATCTCCATGGCGGCGCGCGAAATTCTTGACCATATCGGTTTGGGTTCCAAGTACAACAACGAGATTATCGGCAAGGTCTTCAAGATCGGCAATAACCTTGGGTTGCCCGGCCCGGCCTTGGATGACACGCTGCAAGGCATCGAAGAAGACGTGCTGGATGATACTGGCGTCGCGGTGCGTTATCCGCTGGATATGGAGGGCGCGGAAATCCTGCTGGTGACACCATCGGCGGACTTCTTTGCCGAGCCGCATATTGATGGGCTGATCGGTTATGGCAAGGTTTTCCACGAGGCGGGCGTGACTTGGACTTTCAGCTCTTATGCGTCTGAGGCCGCCAATTTCGGGATGTTTGTTGGTTCCTACGAAAATATGCGGCGGGTTTCCCTGCGTATTCGGGAAGCGGCGATCAAGCTTAAGGTCAAGCGTCTCGTCTTTGGCGAGTGCGGCCATGCCTGGCGTGTGGCGTACAGCTTCCTGAATACGCTGGCGGGGCCGTTTGACTTTCTGGATCAACGTTATCCAATCCCGCAGCACATTCTCGAATTCACGCTGGGTGAGTTGGAGAAGGGTACGTTGAAAATCGACAAGAGTGAAAACGATGACAAGGTCTTGACGTTCCACGATTCCTGCAACGTCGCCCGTGGCAGCCGTATGGGCAATTATCCCGGCGGCCAGTTTGAAATTCCCCGCAAGGTCATCAAGGCTGTCTGCAACCATTTTGTGGATATGCCTGCCGACACCATCCATGACGCAACGTTTTGCTGCGGCGGCGGTGGCGGCCTGTTGACCGATGATTTGATGGAGTTGCGCGTAAAAGGCGCGCAGCCACGGGCGGAGGCCCTCAAACACGTCACTACCCATAATGGCGTGACGCATATGGCCGCCATTTGCGCCATCTGCAAATCCCAGTTCACAAAAGTGCTGCCCTATTACGGCTTCACTATGGATCAGATTGTCAGCGTCCACCAATTGGTGAGCAATGCGCTCATTCTCCAGCGTCAGGAATCGGTGGTTTCGCCCCGGCCTTCTGAAGAGGATGAAGATAACGACGATGATTGAGCATCCGTCACTTGATTTGAGTGGCTTTTAAAGTATTGGTTTTTTCTAACTTGGTGTTTTCCAGGTTAACGACAGGAGAATAGGCATGGCAACCGCACCTAACGACAGCAAGCTTCAGGGTCACACCTTCCGCCGTTTCAAGGATGGCGACAGCGAGTGGGATAACATGCACGATAAAATTTTCGTGCAGGATACCACCCACAAGTGCCCGACTTACATTCACAAAACCCCGCCTTGCCAGGGTAGCTGCCCATCCGGTGAGGATATCCGCGGTTGGCTGCAAATCGTGCGTGGCATTGAAAAACCGCCTGTCGGCATGACCATGCAGGAATATGCTTTCCGCCGCTCCACCAACGCCAACCCATTCCCCTCGATGATGGGCCGTGTCTGCCCGGCTCCTTGCCAGAGCGGCTGTAACCGCAATGATGTGGATGATTTCGTTGGCATCAACTCGGTTGAGCAGTATATCGGCGACACCGCCATCGCCAATGGCTTCAAGTTTGATGCGCCGGATCAGATGAGCGGCAAGAAAATCGCCATCATCGGCGGCGGCCCTGCTGGGATGGCGGCTGCTTACCAACTGCGCCGCATGGGCCATGCCTCCACTGTATTCGAACAGCATCCTGAATTGGGCGGCATGATGCGTTACGGCATTCCCGGTTACCGTGTGCCGCGCGACAAATTGGCGGCTGAAATGCAGCGCATCATCGATATGGGCAATATTGAAATCCGTTGCAATACCAAAATTGGTGCCGATGTGACAGTTGAGCAACTGGAAGCAGATTTCGACGCCATTTTGTGGACAGTGGGCTGCTGGAATGGCCGTGGCTTGTTCGTCGAGAAGTGGGCGGAGACGCCAAACTGTGTGTCGGCGGTTGATTTCCTGGAAGCTTTCAACAAGGGCACGATGAAATACACCGCACCGCGTGTCGTGTGTGTTGGTGGTGGCGACACCTCGATCGACGTGGTGTCCGTTTCCCGCCGGATCGGCACGCTGGCAGGTTATGCGGAGAACCCTGAAGACGCCGCCACTAGCAAGCTGACCCACGCTGAGGTGGATGGCAAGGCTCCCGCCACGGTCACCCTGACCACCCTGTTCCCGTTGGACCAGATGACGGCGGCGGAGCATGAAGTGCAGGATGCGTTGAAAGAAGGCGTGACTATCCTGACTGAAGTGATGCCAAAAGAACTGGTGCTGGATGAAAATGGCCGCGCGATTGGCTTGAAGGTCGTTGAGTGCGTCATGAAGGGCAATATGCCGCAACCGAAAGAGGGTGGTAAGGAAACCATCATCGAAGCGGATCTGGTGGTTTCCGCCATTGGCCAGTTCGGCAAGCTGGATGGTCTGGACGCTTTCAACAATGGCCGTCATCAGATTGATGCGGACGCCTTGTACCGTGTCAAAGGCAAAGTCAAGCACTTTGCGGCAGGCGACATTATCCGCCCGCACCTGCTGACGACCGCTATTGGTCAGGCTTCCATCGCGTCCCAAACGATTGACCAGTTCCTGCGCAATGAAGAGCTGAAGAAGCGCCCGAAAGTGGATAAGCACCACTTTGACCTGATGCAGAAACTGCACGAGGCCGGTTTGGATCCTGCTGACTATGGCAGCAGCAAAGCGGAAGACCTGCGTGGCACTTCAGACGCCAATTTTGCGGTGCATAACTACGATGACCGTTCCAAGAATGTGATTGTCCCATCCAGTGAGCTGTACCTGGGGCATTTTGCAACCCAGATCCGCAACAAACGTACTGAGGATGTGCCGACTGCGGAAGAGGTTCTGGGTCATTTTGCTGAACGCATGAATCCGTTGGCGGAGGCGGATGCGGTCAATGAAGCCAAGCGCTGCATGAGTTGCGGCATGTGCTTTGAGTGCGACAACTGCGTTATTTTCTGTCCGCAGGATGCGGTCTACCGTGTGCCCAAGAAGCAGGCCACCTTGGGCCGCTATGTCGCCACTGATTACAGCCGCTGCATTGGTTGCCACATTTGTGCGGACGTATGCCCAACCGGCTACATCGAAATGGGTCTGGGTGAGTGACCACCCTTCCATGAGTGCATGGCTCGACAGGAATCAGCATGACTAGCAAGTTTTTAAAGGTATTTCTGGCGTCAGCGCTGGCTTTGGCCGCGCTGTTGGCTGGTTGCGGCAAAGCCCCGGCTGAGGCCGATCTGAACCTTGCCACGGCGAAGCAAAAGGCGGCGGAATGTGTCGAGCCGGAGAACGTTATCCGTACCCGGCACATGGACTTTCTCATGCATCAGCGGGATGCGACGGTGATCGAAGGCATCCGCACCAAGCAGCATAGCTTGAAAGAATGCATCAACTGTCACGTTGCGCCCGCCAAGCAGGATGGTTCGCCTTTGCATTACGGTGACAAGGAGCATTTTTGTACGACTTGCCATGCGGCGGTGGGCCAGAAAATCGACTGTTTCCAGTGTCATGCCGACCGTCCGCAAGTTGGCCAGGAGCCAAACTATCAACACACGATTGGCAGTGCAGAGGGGCATCACTTTGCTCAGGGCGTCACGGCTGCAACGATGCCAACCGCCGCCGAGGCGCAGATGGTTGCTCAACCCCAGCCACAAGGAGCCGCACAATGAGCCAGAATCGTGTAGATGAATACCGCCGCAAGTTGGTGATGGCGGCGGGTGGCGTTGCGGCAGGCGCTGCGGCGCTGGCGTCTGGTTTTATCCTGCGGGAAGCCAATGCTGGCGGCGAAGCGCCCACCCGTCCGGCTGATCAGGCCGTCACCAATGCGCGCCGCTGGGGAATGTTGATTGATGTCACCCGCTTGCCGGACGGTGGCGCGGCGATGGTGGCGGCCTGTAAGCAGGAACATGGTTGGGGCGATGAGGGACATTCCTCCGATGCGCAGAAGGCACATTGGGCGCGGGTGGTGAAGGTGACTGACAAGCTGACCCAAAACAGTTTTAGCCTGCCGGTTATGTGCCAACATTGTGAGCATCCGCCTTGTGTGGATGTTTGCCCGACAGGTGCATCCATGCGCCGTGCTGACGGCATTGTCCAGGTCAACAAACATATCTGCATCGGTTGCCGTTATTGCATGATGGCTTGCCCCTATAAGGCGCGCAGTTTTGTGCATGAGAACCTGACCGATCAGCGGCCCTATTCGCCGCGCGGGATCGGCACCGTTGAGTCATGCAACATGTGTGTGCACCGCATTGACGAAGGCAGGTTGCCTGCCTGTGTGGAGGCTGCGCCGGACGCCGTGGTTTTCGGCGACCTGAACGATCCGGGCAGCGCCATCAGCCAAGCCCTGAAAGCAATGGGCGGCAAGCAGATCCGTGCGGATCTGAATCTGAACACCGGCGTGCGCTACCACGGCATTTAAAGGAAGGACTGCAAACCAATGGCTAGTCAAGCAATCATTTTTCGCGAAACCAGGGAGGGCAGGGGGTTTTATATCCTGCTGGCGGTGCTGGGGGTATTCCTTGCATTGGGCGCTATCGCCTTCTTCTATGCGGAACATCACGGTCACTATGTGACCGGCATGACCAATCAGGTTGTTTGGGGGATGCCGCATGTGTTCGCGATTTTCCTGATCGTGGCGGCTTCCGGGGCGCTGAATGTCGGTTCCATCGGCACGGTCTTTGGCAAGCAGCTTTATCAGCCGATGGGGCGTTTGTCGGCGCTGGTTGCGATTTCCCTGCTGCTGGGTGGCTTGATCGTGCTGGTGCTGGATTTGGGTCATCCTGACCGCCTGATCGTGGCGATGACGCATTATAATTTTCGCTCCATTTTCGCCTGGAACATCATTTTGTATAACGGCTTTTTAGTGCTGTCTGCGGTGTATATCTGGACAATGATGGATCGCCACGCCAAGGCATTTTACAAACCGGCGGGTTTTGCCGCCTTCACTTGGCGTCTGGTCCTCACTACTGGTACGGGTTCCATCTTTGGTTTCCTGGTGGCGCGTGATTTCTATAACTCTGCGATTTTGGCCCCTCTGTTCATCGCCATGTCGTTTGTGTTCGGGCTGGCGGTGTTCATCCTGGTGTTGTACTGCGCTTATAAATGGACTGGGCGTGAACTGGGCGATGCAGTGTTGAACCGCCTGCGTTATTTGCTGGCTGTATTCATCGGGGCGGTGCTGTTGTTGGAGTTGGCGCGCCATCTGACCAGTTTGTATATCGCGCAGCGTGCTGGTGTGGAGGCTTTTATTCTGCACGATGGCGGCATTTACACCCAGTTGTTTTGGGTGGCGCAAATCTTGCTGGGCAGCCTTTTGCCGTTGAGCCTGATTTTCTGCCGTAAGTTGAAAAATAATCATGTGGCCCTGTTGTTGGCGGCAGGTTTCGCTATTTTGGGCGGCTTTGCCCAATTGTATGTCATCCTGATTGGTGGTCAGGCTTATCCGTTAACCTTGTTTCCAGGGGCGGAAGTGTCCAGCGACTATTTTGATGGAGCAATCAATGCATATACGCCCAGCATGTGGGAGTTTATGCTGGGAGTTGGCGGTGTGGCCCTCTCGTTGGTTATGGTGACTATCGGAGTTAAAGTGCTGCGCTTCCTGCCGGAGTCACTGTCTGATGCGGTTGCGGAACCGCATGGCGGCAAGTGATGGACGGATGATTCGTCTGAATCCAGAAAAACCGGCTTTGCGCCGGTTTTTTTGTGGGCTGGTTGGGCAGTTTGGGTGATGGAAATGTATAAAATGCGTAATCTCCTATCTATTTTGTTGCTTTGTGTTTTGGCGGCTTGTTCACCAAAATCTTGGCAGGCTCTGGATGCCATCGGTTTTCCTTCGGCGACTACCCAGTTGTTAGTGGTGACAGCCACTGATTGGAATGCGTCCACCGCTACCTTGCAGCGCATGGAAAAACTATCCGGCCATTGGCGGCCTGTCGGTGATGGTATTCCGGTCAGGATTGGGCGTAACGGTCTTGCTTGGGGGAGGGGGTTACAGGTGGATGGTGTTGGCGAGCGCAAATACGAAGGCGATGGCAAGGCTCCTGCTGGCATTTTCCCGCTGGGTACGGTTTTTGGGTATGCGGAACAGGCTCCGGCGGGCGTGAAGATGCTTTACCGGCAGGCAGGCGAACGCGACTATTTTGTGGATGCTGTCGATTCCCCTGATTACAACCATTGGCGCAGCATTCCACCCGGCCAGCCCAATGAGCCCAAGCGGTTTTGGCGTTCGTTTGAGCGGATGCGCCGGGATGACCACCAATATGAATACGGCATGATTGTTGGGCACAATATGTTGGGGACTGAAACAGGGCGGGGCAGCGCTATTTTCCTGCATGTCTGGCTGAATCCTGAAACGCCAACTTCCGGCTGTACGGCCATGAGTAGGGAAAATTTGCTGGCAGTCCTTGGATGGCTGAAACCTTCGGCCAATCCGCTGCTGGTGCAGGCTCCGGTGAACATGCTTCCAGGCTTGCGGTTTGCCCATCCTTTCCCATGAGGCGGTTTTAAAGTGGGTCGCCAGTCCAGAATTTGATCAGGTTATTGGTTTGCTCCAGCAGGTAGTTTTTTCGCCAATTGTCTTTTGCGGGTGATTTCAGCAATTGCTCAAGCTGGCGTAGGCAGGTTGTCTGGCGCTTTTTATCATTTCTTGCCCAGTCTTTGAGTAAGGACAGCAGGGAGTTGTCCAGGTCGAGGTCGACATAAACCGGATTGCCGTATTCCTGCGCTATGCGGTCGAATAGGGTTTGTTGCCGTTCGGGGGGCAGGACGCTGTAGCACTCCCACAATGTGGTGCAGGCGGTGCGCATCAGGGCATAGAGGTGCTCTTCCGGATCTTCCATTTTGTCCGCCAGCCGTGGCAACTCGCCAATGACCGCCAGGCAGAGGTCAGTGGTTTCTCGGGTCGGCGTGGTGGCCTTGCGCGCGACTTCCAGCATCTTGCGGATGGCTTCCGTCAGGTTTTGTGCGCTGGCGGAATGGATGTAGCCTTCGTTGTTGGCGTAGCGCCGCGCCATCTCCGTCAGCATTTGCCGGTACTTCGGTTCAGCGGGTTCGTCGCTGCCCAACAGGTCGGAAAAACAGATCAGCAGGGTGTCGCGGAAGTCTTCATCCTGTAAGGCCTTCTCCTGCACGAACGCACGCAGTTGCTCCGGCGAAAGCTGGTTAAGGATGTGTTCGATCTGGCCCTGGCGGGTGACGGGTCGTGATGGCTTTTTTATGTCATTGTTTTGCATGGTTGCAAGCGTTTGCCCCAGAAGCGGCAATTATACAGGTTCCTTGAGGATGTCGGGCTTGTCCGGATTGCGGCGGTACAACACGGCAATGTTGCCAATCCGTTGTATCAGTTGTGACTGGCTATACTGGGTGGCTTGTTCAATCATGCCGTCACGTAGTTCACGGTCGCCTACGCTTAACTTTATTTTGATCAATTGATGATGGTCAAGGGCGCTGGAAATTTCTTCCAGTACTGTGGGCTTGAGCCCATGCTGGCCAATCATCACGACGGGATGTAAGTCGTGGGCGCGGCCACGCAGGCGTTTTTTCTGTGCTTCGCTCAGTTCCATGATAGGCTTCCATAAATTGGGCAAGTGTAATGAGTGGCGATGAGGCATGGCAAGAAGCAAAAGCAGTAACCGTTGGCTGGGCGAGCATTTCAGCGATGAGTATGTCAAAAAGGCGCAGCAGGAAGGTTACCGTTCCCGTGCTGTTTATAAGCTGGAGGAAATCCAGGAGAAAGACCGTATTCTGCAACGCGGCATGCAAGTGGTCGATCTTGGTGCAGCACCAGGAGGCTGGAGCCAGTATGCGACACAGGTTATCGGCCAGCAAGGGCGGGTGGTGGCCAGTGACATCCTGCCGATTGATCCGTTGCCATTCGTAGAGTTTGTGCAGGGTGATTTTCGGGAGGATGCAGTTCTGGCAGAAATTCTGAAGCTGTTAAAAGACGAAAAGGCGGATCTTGTTATTTCCGATATGGCCCCCAATATGAGTGGGGTGGATGCGGTCGATCAACCGCGCGCCATTCATCTGTGCGAGCTTGCGTTGGATATGGCAAAGCAGGTATTAAAGCCCAAAGGCAACTTTCTGGTGAAATTATTCCAGGGAGAAGGTTCTGAAGCGTTTATCCGTAATGTGCGTGAAAGTTTCAGGATAGTAAAAATTCGGAAGCCAGCAGCCTCAAGACCTCGCAGCCGGGAGGTTTATGTGTTGGCGCAGGGTTTTATGTTGTAATATATCACGAATCGGTGTTAGAACGGATAACGCCAGTTGATAGTGGAGAAATCATTTGAACGATTTAACCAAAAATTTGCTGATCTGGGCTGTTATTGCATTCGTCCTGATTGCAGTGTTCAGCAAATTCAGTGTGCCCACCCAGCAAGCATCATCGGTGCCGTATTCAGAGTTCCTGACCAATGTGCATAATGGCAGCGTCAAGGACGTCAAAATCAGGGGTGATAAGGTCATTGGAACGGATAACAATAATAATCGCTTTGAAACTTACAGCCCGCCCAATGACCCTCATTTGGTTGATGATCTGGTCAAGTACAATGTTAAATTTGAAGCAGCACCGCCAGAAGGCCGTTCAGTGTTATGGGACATCATCATCAGTTGGGTGCCTTTCCTGCTGATTATTGGGCTTTGGGTTTACATCATGCGCCAGATGCAGGGTGGCGGCGGCGGCCGTGGGGCGATGTCCTTTGGTAAGAGCCGCGCCCGCATGATGACCGAAGATCAGGTCAAAGTTAACTTCAGTGATGTGGCCGGTTGCGAAGAGGCCAAGGATGAAGTGGCCGAGCTGGTTGAGTTTCTGCGTGATCCCGGCAAGTTCCAGAAGCTGGGTGGTAAGATTCCCCGTGGCGTGTTGATGGTGGGGTCGCCGGGTACAGGCAAAACCCTGTTGGCGAAAGCTATTGCGGGTGAAGCCAAGGTGCCGTTTTTCAGCATTTCCGGCTCTGATTTCGTGGAAATGTTCGTCGGTGTTGGCGCATCCCGTGTGCGCGATATGTTTGACCAAGCCAAAAAACATGCGCCATGCATTATCTTTATCGACGAGATTGACGCCGTGGGTCGTCAGCGGGGCGCTGGTTTGGGTGGTGGCCATGATGAACGTGAGCAGACCCTCAACCAATTGCTGGTGGAAATGGATGGTTTCGAAGGCAGTGAAGGCATTATCGTGATTGCTGCCACCAACCGCCCGGATGTGCTGGACGCTGCGTTGTTGCGCCCTGGACGTTTTGACCGTCAGGTGGTGGTGCCATTGCCGGACGTGCGGGGTCGTGAGCAAATCCTTAAAGTGCATATGCGTAAGGTGCCTTTGGGCGATGACGTGCGGCCATCCCTGATTGCCCGTGGTACGCCTGGTTTTTCTGGCGCTGATTTGGCCAACTTGGTGAATGAAGCGGCTCTGTTTGCAGCACGCGCCAACAAGCGCACTGTTGATATGATTGAGTTCGAGAAAGCCAAGGACAAGATCATGATGGGCGCTGAACGTAAGTCCATGGTCATGAAGGAAGAGGAAAAGCTTGCAACAGCCTACCATGAAGCGGGTCATGCCATTGTCGGTCTGAGCGTGCCAGAGCACGATCCTGTCTATAAGGTCAGCATTATCCCGCGTGGTCGCGCATTGGGCGTCACCATGTATCTGCCGGAAGAAGACCGTTACAGCGCCAGCAAACAGCGTTTGGAAAGCCAGATTTCCAGTTTGTATGGTGGCCGTATTGCGGAAGAACTGATTTATGGGGTTGAGGGCGTCACGACCGGCGCATCCAATGATATCGAGCGCGCCACCAATATCGCCCGCAATATGGTGACCAAGTGGGGGTTGTCTGATTCGATGGGGCCGCTGGCGTATTCGGAGGACGAGGGGGAAGTGTTCCTTGGGCGTTCTGTCACCCAGCACAAACACATGTCGGATGAGACGGCGCATGCAATTGATCGTGAAATCCGCGAGGTTATTGACCGCAATTACAGCCGGGCCAAACAGATTCTGACGGAGAGGCTCGATATCCTGCATGCGATGGCCAAGGCGTTGGTTAAGTATGAAACCATTGACCGTGGGCAGGTTGACGCCATTATGCGCGGCGAAGAACCGCCACCACCTGCCGACTGGAAGGATGACGATACTTCCGGCGGCAAGGGTACGCCGCATTCGCTCCAGTCAAGTGGTGGAAAGAAAGCGGATCCGAATGATGGCGTTATCGGTGGGGCTGCCAGTTCCCACTGAAAGTTGAAGTGATAACAAGGCGCGGGTGTTGAATCCGCGCCTTTTCTTTTGGCAGAGAAAGATGGTGTGGCAGGCAAATAAATCTTCCATACAAGTGATGGGCATCCTCAATATCACGCCGGATTCGTTTTCCGATGGCGGCCGTTTTCAGGGGAGTGAAGCCGCTTTGCGGCATGTTGAGCAAATGTTGGCGGAAGGCGCGGACATTGTTGACGTGGGCGGCGAGTCCACTCGTCCGGGATCGGAGCAAGTGCCGGTGCAGGCCGAGCTGGAACGGGTTGTGCCGATAATCGCGGCAATACGTGAACGTTTCGATACAGTGGTGTCAGTTGACACCAGCAAGCCTGAAGTAATGTTGGCGGCGGTTGAGGCGGGCGCTGGCTTGGTGAATGATGTATGTGCGCTGCGGGAGCCGGGAGCGTTGGAGATTTGTGCTCGCATGTCTGTGCCCATCTGTTTGATGCATATGCAGGGGCAGCCGCGTACCATGCAGAGGGCTCCTCATTATGAGGATATCGTTGGGGACATAAGCTGTTTTTTTTCTGAGCGGATCGTTGCCTGTGAGCAGGCCGGAATTGCCCGTGACCGCCTTATTCTTGATCCCGGTTTTGGGTTTGGCAAAACTTTGCAGCATAATGTGAACCTGTTGAGTAGGCTGGATGAGTTTTCTGTGTTTGGCTTGCCTATTCTGGTTGGTGTTTCGCGCAAGTCTATGATCGGCGCACTGTTAGGGGGGCGTCCGGTGGATGGGCGTTTGCATGGCAGTGTGGCTGCAGGAGTTATTGCTGCGATGAAGGGCGCGAACATTTTGCGGGTGCATGATGTTGGGGCGACGGTCGACGCAGTGAAGTTGATGAATGCTGTGATGAATGAAGAACAACGAGGTTAACAGGGAAATGGCAAGAAAATATTTTGGCACTGATGGCATCCGCGGCAAAATTGGCCGCTATCCTATGACGCCGGATTTTGTATTGAAGCTGGGCTGGGCGGCAGGCAAGGTTTTGACCAGCAATGGTCACCCGCTGGTGTTGATAGGCAAGGATACCCGTATTTCAGGTTATATGCTGGAATCCGCTCTGCAGGCGGGGTTGGTGGCGGCGGGCGTCAATATCCGCTTGCTGGGGCCGATGCCGACGCCAGCTGTCGCTTACTTGACCCGTGCGTTTCGTGCTTCTGCCGGTATCGTCATCAGTGCTTCGCATAATCCTTATGACGACAATGGCTTGAAGTTCTTTTCCGGTGATGGAACCAAATTGCCGGATGCGGTTGAAGAGGAGATCGAAAGCTGGCTGGACAAGGATTTCAAAACCGTATCTTCCGATGAGCTGGGTAAGGTGGAGCGCGCCAAGGATGCGGCGGGGCGTTACATTGAGTTCTGCAAGCGTGCATTGCCTAATAATGTTTCGCTCAAGGGGCTGCGGATGGTGGTGGATTGCGCCAACGGCGCTACGTATCATGTTGCGCCTGATGTGTTTAGCGAGCTGGGGGCGGAAGTGATCGCCATTGGCAATGTCCCTGATGGCTTAAATATCAATGATCACTGTGGCGCCACCCATGTGGATGGCTTGTGTGAGGCGGTGTTGCGTTACCGCGCAGATGTTGGTGTGGCGCTGGATGGTGACGGCGACCGTCTCATTATGGTTGACCATCTTGGTCAGGTTGTGGATGGCGATGAGGTGCTGGCGGTCATTGCCCAGCATCGCCATAGTGAGGGCAAGTTGCAAGGTGGGGTGGTTGGCACTTTGATGAGCAATCTGGGGTTGGAAAAGGCCATTCGCGCTTTGGACATTCCGTTCCATCGGGCTAAGGTTGGCGACCGCTATGTTCTTGAGCAGATGAACGAATATGACTGCCAATTGGGAGGGGAGTCATCCGGGCACATTATTGTGCGCAATTTTATTACGACAGGTGATGGGATCATTGCAGCCCTACAAGTGCTGCGGGCGATGCGCGCAACTGGCAAGCCATTGTGTGAGCTGAAAAAAGTCATGTCCAAATACCCGCAAACCCTGATTAATGTCCCGACTCGACAGAAAATCAATTTGGATGAGTCGGTGCCAATTCAGGATGCAGTCCGTCAGGTTGAGCAGCAATTGGGAAGCCGTGGGCGGGTGTTGTTACGTGCTTCTGGCACTGAGCCGCTGATCCGGGTGATGGTGGAGGGTGAGGACATTCACGAAACGGCTCTGTTGGCGGAGGAAATTGCCAGTGCTGTGCGCGCCGCCGCCTGACCTGT
This sequence comes from Candidatus Thiothrix phosphatis, assembly GCF_035668035.1. Taxonomy (NCBI): domain Bacteria; kingdom Pseudomonadati; phylum Pseudomonadota; class Gammaproteobacteria; order Thiotrichales; family Thiotrichaceae; genus Thiothrix; species Candidatus Thiothrix phosphatis. The sequence goes on from NZ_JAYMYJ010000133.1 coordinate 25,388, forward strand.
CCGGAATGAAGATTGATTTCCAAGGCTTATGCAGGTACTCTTTCGCCCTTGCTTTGAAGGAGAGGTGAAATCATGCGTCAAAATCTGGTGGCTGGCAACTGGAAGCTTAATGGCTCCAAGGCAAGTATCGACTCTTTGCTTGGTGGAATCCTGGCGGGGATGAATGGGCTGGATAAGGTGGCGGTCGCAGTCTGTGCGCCCTATGTTTATATTCCCATGGTGCAAAATCTATTGACGGAAAGCCAGGTTGGTTGGGGGTCGCAGGATATTGCAGAGCAAGACACCGGCGCATTCACTGGAGAGGTTTCTGGGCCGATGTTGAGGGAGTTTGGTTGCAAATATGTTATCGTTGGCCACTCCGAGCGTCGTGCGTTGTATGGTGAAAAGGATGAAGATACGGCCCGCAAGTTTGCGGCCGCCCGTAAGCATGGCCTGACGCCAATCCTTTGTGTGGGTGAAACGTTGGCGGAGCGTGAAGCAGGCGTTACCGAACAGGTGGTCGAGCGCCAGTTGAATGCAGTGATTGCTCTGGAAGGCGTGGATGCGTTGGCGGACGGAGTGGTCGCGTATGAGCCTGTTTGGGCTATTGGTACGGGCAAAACGGCTACGCCTCAGCAGGCGCAGGATGTGCATGCTTTCATTCGTGGCAAAATTGCCGGGCTGAATGAAGCCGTGGCGGCCGAATTACAGATTTTGTATGGCGGTAGTGTCAAAGGCGCGAATGCCGCTGAATTGTTTGCAATGCCGGATATTGATGGTGGCCTGATTGGTGGCGCATCTTTGGATGCGAAAGAATTTCTGGCCATTTGCCAAGCCGGTAACTAAGGTTAACCAGAAGCTTTATGTTATATCACGTCTTACTGATTGTTCAGGTTGTTGTTTCTGTGGGTATTATTGTGCTGGTGCTGATGCAGCAGGGCAAGGGTGCTGATGCGGGCGCGGCATTTGGAAGTGGCGCTTCGGGTACGGTGTTTGGGGCGCGTGGGTCAGCCAATTTTTTGAGTAGGGCTACCGCAATCCTGGCGACAGTTTTTTTCCTGAACTCCATTACGTTGGCGTTTTTGGCATCAGGGCAGACTATAAAAGGCGGTAGCATCATGGATTCGTCGGCTCATGTGGATGCCAAGAAGCCGGAGGTTGCGCCGGTCGCCCCATCTGGAGATGTGCCTCCTGCTCCTGGTGAGAATGCTGCTGGCAAGCCACAGGAAGGCGATGTGCCGTTAGTGCCGCCTAGTGGTGGGGTTGGCGTGTCCGGCAAGCCGGATGCTCCTGTTCAGGAAGTGAGCCAGCCTGAGCCAAAGGTGCCTGCAGAAGAGGCAAATACAACAGGTGTTGGAGTAGGCGCGGGTCAGGCTCAAGGCGGGGAAAAGACCGTGCAAGAAAAACAATAGTGGAGTACAATGCCTGCCTGCTTTGCCGACGTGGTGGAATTGGTAGACACGCTATCTTGAGGGGGTAGTGGCGAAAGCTGTACCGGTTCGAGTCCGGTCGTCGGTACCATATGCAAAGAGCCCGTTTCATTTTGAATGGCGGGCTTTTTCTTGATTATTGATAGATTAAATTTTGTTCGTTTTCGTAAGGTTGTCGACAATTTTACGGAATTTTTATTCATATCTGCTATTATACGGCAGAGAGTGTTGACAATGTTGGTTGCAAATTCGTTGTTTCTTTTGTGACTGGTTGATCCTACCCGAAAAGAGTGGTATTGCTGGTACAGTTTAAGGATGCCCGCTTAGGAGGAGTCCGTCGTTTAGGCGCTGTTTGCGTTCCTGCTGGCGATGGGCAATGGTTCAAGTTGTGTGGGTTTGTAGCTATGCCGACAGATAACTGCAAGTGAGGAAATCCGCGCGAACGGTTTCCATTAGGAGTTGTTATGCTGGGAGAGTATCTTCCTATTCTTGTTTTTCTGGCAGTAGGTTTTGCTTTGGCAATAATATTGTTGGGGTTGGGGTTGCTCGCAGGTCCGCGCCGCCCTGATGCGGAAAAAGACTCGCCGTTTGAGTGCGGCTTCCCCGCTTTCGAAGATGCGCGCATGAAGTTCGATGTGCGTTATTATCTTGTCGCCATCCTGTTCATCATCTTCGACCTGGAAATCGCATTTTTGTTCCCGTGGGCGGTCGTGCTGGACAAAATTGGTGTGTTTGGCATTGTTGCAATGGGGATTTTCCTGACTATCCTGATTGTTGGCTTCATTTACGAGTGGAAGAAAGGGGCGCTGGAATGGGAATAGAGGGAGTTTTGGAAAAAGGCTTTGTTACCACGACCGCCGACAAGTTGATTAATTGGGCGCGAACTGGTTCGCTTTGGCCGATGACGTTTGGCCTTGCCTGCTGTGCGGTGGAAATGATGCATGCTGGTGCTGCGCGTTATGACCTTGACCGCTTTGGCATTGTGTTTCGTCCCAGTCCGCGTCAGTCCGACGTGATGATTGTGGCGGGAACGTTGACCAATAAAATGGCGCCAGCCTTGCGTAAGGTTTATGACCAGATGGCGGAGCCGCGTTGGGTGATTTCGATGGGTTCCTGTGCCAACGGAGGTGGGTATTACCATTACTCCTATGCAGTGGTGCGTGGTTGTGACCGCATTGTGCCGGTTGACATTTATGTGCCAGGATGCCCTCCAACAGCAGAAGCATTGTTGTACGGTATTATCCAGCTGCAAAACAAAATCCGTCGAACCAATACCATAGCGCGGTAAATCCATGACTGTATCACTCGAATTCATCCAGGATTACTTGAAAGAAAGGTTAGGCGACAAACTCTCCGCCACCAAGTTTGCTTTGAATGAGTTGACGCTGGAGGTGCCTGTTGGCCAATGGCTGGAGGTGTGCCGCTTCCTGCGCCACAATGAAATGCTGGACTGTGCCCAACTGACGGATCTTTGCGGTGTCGATTATCTCACCCATGGTGATGCTGAGTGGGATGTGACCACTGCAACCCGTAGCGGTTTCAGCCGCGCCGTACAGGCCAATGATGCGGATCCATTTGATTTTGGCGAAGAAAAGCCATTGGATGTGGCGGGCAAGCGGTTTGCCGTGGTGGTGCATTTGTTGTCTGTTTCCCACAATTTGCGAATCCGTATCCGCACTTGGTGCGAAGATAATGATTTCCCTGTGGTTCCCTCTTTGGTTGATATCTGGAGTTCAGCCAATTGGTATGAGCGTGAAGCCTTTGATTTGTTTGGCATCATGTTTACAGGCCATCCTGACCTGCGCCGTATCCTGACCGACTATGGTTTCGTAGGGCACCCATTCCGCAAGGATTTCCCATTGATTGGCCAAGTGGAAATGCGTTATGACGCTGAACAGCGGCGTGTTGTTTATGAGCCAGTATCCATTGATCCGCGGGTGTTGGTGCCGCGCACCATCCGCCATGATCAGCGATTCTCCCCGGCAGAGGAGCACAACGACTAATGCCTGAAATTCGCAACTTTACGCTGAACTTTGGTCCGGCACACCCGGCAGCGCATGGTGTGTTGCGGTTAGTGTTGGAAATGGATGGTGAAAGTATCGTCCGTGCTGACCCGCATATCGGCCTGCTGCACCGGGGCACTGAGAAATTGGCGGAAAGCAAGCCCTATAACCAAAGCATTGGCTACATGGATCGTCTTGATTATGTGTCCATGATGTGCAACGAGCATGGTTATGTGTTGGCGATTGAAAAACTGCTGGGGATTACTGCGCCGGAGCGAGCGCTTTATATCCGCACCATGTTTGATGAGGTCACCCGCATCCTCAACCATCTGCTGTGGATAGGCGCGCATGCGCTGGACGTGGGTGCAATGACCATGTTCCTGTACGCTTTCCGTGAGCGTGAAGACCTGATGGATGTTTATGAGGCTGTCTCTGGTGCGCGCTTGCATGCGACCTATTATCGCCCAGGTGGTGTGTACCGGGACTTACCGGATTCTATGCCGCAATTTAAGCCAAACCGTTTTCGCAGCGAAGAGGAAGCCAGGCGGCTGAACGCAAATCGTAGAGGGTCATTGCTGGATTTCCTGGCGGACTTTACTAACCGTTTTCCTGCTTGTGTGGATGAATACGAAACGCTGCTGACTGACAACCGTATTTGGAAACAGCGATTGGTCGGCATCGGCGTCGTGTCGCCAGAACGTGCCCTACAACTTGGGTTCTCGGGGCCAATGCTGCGCGGCTCCGGCGTGGCGTGGGATTTACGCAAAAAACAGCCTTACGCGGCTTATGACAAGGTGGATTTTGACATTCCGGTCGGCGTACAGGGTGATAGCTATGACCGCTATCTGGTGCGGGTCGAAGAAATGCGCCAGTCCAACCGTATCATCAGGCAATGTATTGCTTGGCTGCGTAAAAACCCAGGGCCGGTCATGCTGGAAGACGCCAAGATTACGCCGCCAAAACGCACGGATATGAAAGAAGATATGGAGGCGCTGATTCAGCACTTCAAACTGATGACGGAAGGCTACTGTTTGCCGGAAGGCGAAGCCTATGCCGCCGTTGAACATCCGAAAGGCGAGTTTGGTTGCTATATCGTGTCTGATGGAGCCAACAAACCGTACCGGCTGAAAGTGCGTGCGCCCGGTTTCGCCCACCTGTCTGGTATGGATGAGGTCACCAAGGGACATATGCTGGCGGATGTGGTGGCGATTATCGGAACCATGGATATTGTATTTGGGGAGGTTGACCGCTGATGACTGAACTCAAACGCAAAAGCGACCTCCTCAGCCATCACGAGCGTGAGGAAATTGATAGCTGGCTCAATCGCTATCCGGAAGAGCGCAAACAGTCGGCATTATTGGCCGCCCTGCGTGCGGTGATGCATGAAGACCATTATCTGTCCCGCGAAAAGATGGATGCAGTGGCCGATTATTTATCGTTGCCAGAAATAGCTGTCTATGAAGTCGCCAGCTTCTACTCCATGTTTGAACTGGAGGCCAAAGCGGCGGCGAAATACAGCATTTCGGTTTGCACCAACGTTTCCTGCATGTTGTGCGGTTCTGACCAGATTCTGGAACATATTGAGAAAAAGCTGGGTGTCAAGCTGGGTGAGGCGACGCCGGACGGCAAGTTTTTCCTCAAAATGGAGGAAGAGTGTCTTGCCGCCTGCAGCAGCGCGCCGATGATGCAGGTCAACCACGTGTACCACACTGATCTCACCCCGGCAAAGGTGGATGAGATTCTGGACGGGCTGGAGTAAGCGCATGGCAAATCAGGTCTGTTTCACCACCAAACAATTCGGCGACCAGGCTCACACGCTGGAAAGCTACCTGAAAATCGGCGGCTATTCCGCATGGAAAAAAATCCTTGCGGAAAAAACCTCTGCCGAAGACATCATCGAAAACATCAAGTCATCCGGCCTGCGTGGCCGTGGCGGTGCAGGTTTCCCGACCGGGATGAAGTGGAGCTTTATGCCACGCAACATGCCGGGGCAGAAATACATTGTCTGCAACTCGGACGAATCCGAGCCGGGCACTTGCAAGGATCGCGACATCCTGCGTTTCAACCCGCATGCGTTGGTGGAAGGCATGGCAATCGCCGGTTACAGCATCGGTGCAACGGTTGGTTACAACTACATGCGCGGCGAATTTATGGATGAGCCGTTCATCCGCTTTGAGCAGGCGGTGAAGGAAGCCTACGAATTGGGCTTGCTGGGCAGGAATATTCAGGGTTCCGGAGTGGATTTCGACCTGCACGGCACCTTGGGCGCTGGCGCTTATGTATGCGGCGAGGAAACCGCGCTGCTGGAGTCGTTGGAAGGCAAGAAAGGCCAGCCACGTTTCAAGCCGCCCTTTCCGGCCAGTTTCGGTTTGTATGGCCGCCCGACCACCATCAACAATACCGAAACGCTGTCCTCCATCCCGGCGATTATGCGTAATGGCGGCAAGTGGTTTGCTGACATGGGTGTGGCGAATTCTGGTGGTGAAAAGCTCTTCTCCATGTCCGGCCATCTGAATAGTCCGGGCAACTTCGAGATCCCGATGGGGACGCCATTTTCCGAGCTGCTGGCAATGGCGGGCGGGGTGCGTAACGGCCACAAGCTGAAAGCGGTCATCCCTGGTGGTTCCTCGGTTCCGGTGTTGCCGGGTGATGTGATGATGGGTCTGTCCATGGACTACGACACCATCGCCAAAGCGGGTTCCTACCTTGGTTCCGGCGCTGTGATCGTGATGGATGAAACGACCGATATGGTGAAGGTGTTGCAGCGCATTTCACGTTTCTACTTTTCCGAGTCCTGCGGCCAATGCACGCCATGTCGCGAAGGCACCGGCTGGCTGTACCGGATGCTGACCCGTATTGTGGAAGGCAAAGGCAAGATGGAAGACGTCGCGCGGCTGGAGGAGATTTCCCATAACATCGAAGGGCGCTCCATTTGCGCTTTGGGTGAAGCGGCGGCGATGCCGGTGTGGAGTTTCGTCAAGCACTTCCGCGAAGAATTTGAATACTACGTCCAGCATGGCCGTAGCATGGTGGCGAAGGGGTAAACCATGGCAGAAGAGTTCGTCACAATCGAGATCAACGACCAGCCGGTGCAGGCGCGCAAAGGCGCGATGCTGATTGATGTGGCTGATGAGAACGGGATCAATATCCCACGTTTTTGCTACCACAAGAAATTGTCAGTGGCTGCCAACTGCCGGATGTGTCTGGTGGAGATGGAAAAGTCCTGGAAACCAGTGCCTGCTTGCGCCACTCCGGTAGGGGCGGGCATGAAATTCTGGACCCGATCCGACAAGGCCAAGAATGCGCAGAAATCAATCATGGAATTTCTGCTGATCAATCACCCCCTGGATTGCCCCATTTGCGATCAGGGCGGTGAATGCGAATTGCAGGATATTTCTGTCGGCTATGGCAACAGCAAATCCCAATACGCTGAAATCAAGCGTGTGGTCAAGGACAAGGACATCGGGCCGCTGATTGAGACGGAAATGACCCGTTGCATCCAGTGCACCCGCTGTGTGCGTTTCGGCGAAGAAATCGCTGGGATGCGTGAAATGGGTGGGACTGGCCGTGGTGACCGTTTGCTGATCGGCACCTATATTGAAAAGTCGCTCAAGTCTGAATTGTCCGGCAATGTGATTGACTTGTGCCCAGTTGGTGCGCTGACTGCCAAGCCATCGCGTTATACGGCGCGCGCTTGGGAAATGAAGTCGCATGATTCGATTGCGCCGCATGATTCCGTTGGCTCGAATATCCACCTGCATTCTTTCCGCAAGGAAGTTGTCCGCGCTGTGCCGCGTGATAACGAAGCCATCAATGAATGTTGGATTTCCGACCGTGACCGTTTCAGCTATCAGGGCGTCTATAGCGCTGACCGTGTCACCAAGCCGATGCTCAAAAGCAACGGCCAGTGGCGGGAAGTGAGCTGGCAGGAAGCGTTGGGGGTGACGGCTGACATGCTGCGTTCCGCTGATCCGGCGCGCACGGCTGCGTTGGCGAATGCAACCTCCACTTTGGAGGAGCTCTATCTGTTCCAACGCCTGATGCGTGGCCTGAATGTGCGCAACATTGACCATCGGCTGCGCCAAACGGATTTCAGCGATCAAAATGTGGCTCCAGTTTGCCCCTATCTGGGGATAAAAATTGCTGAACTGGAACAGCAGGATGCCTTTTTCCTGATTGGCTCCAATGTGCGGCAAGAGCAGCCGCTGTTGAACCATCGCATCCGCAAAGCTGCCTTGAAAGGTGCGAAAGTGATGGCGCTGAACCCGCGTGCTTTCGACTTCAACTTTGAGGTGGGGCAGCAAGCGGTTGCTCCGGCGGATATGTTGCAGGCGCTGGCTACGATAGCGAGTGACGCTTCTCACCCGGTCATGCAGGCGTTGCAAGGCGCAGGCAATGCCGTGGTGTTGTTGGGCAATGTGGCGAGCCAGCATCCGGACTTTGCCGCGCTACGGGCATTGGGGAGTGAGATCGCCAAGCAAACTGGCGCGAAATTCGGCTATCTGGCGGAAAGCGCCAACAGCGTGGGGGCATGGATTGCGGGAGTGGTTCCCCATCGTTTGTCAGCTGGCCGCGAACTCAAGCAAGCGGGTCTGCCAGTGAGTGAGGTTCTGCATGACAATACGCGCACTTTTGTGCTGTTAAATGCAGAATTGGGCGATTTCGCCAATCCACAACAGACGATGCAGGCGTTTTCCGCAGCGGACAACGTGATTGTGATTGCGCCATTTGCGGATGAAACCACCCGTAAATATGCAACTGTACTGCTGCCGAGTGCAACTTTTGCTGAAACTTCCGGCACTTTCATCAACGCCGCAGGCCAGTGGCAATCTTTTAAAGGGGCAAGCGAACCGTTGGGTGATGCGCGTCCGGCTTGGAAAGTGTTGCGTGTGCTTGGCAATAGCGCCGGGGTGGCGGAGTTTGACTGGGTGAGCACGGAAGAAATAGCCGCCGAGCTCAAGCTGGAATTGCATGGCGCTGATATTTGCAATAACGCCTACAGTGGCGCCGCGCCAGCCCAATCTACGATGAAAGTTGATGCAGGCACTTTCCAACGTATCGGCGATGTGCACATGTTCCGTACAGATTCGTTGGTGCGGCGCGCCAAAGCCTTGCAAGCCATGATTCCTGAGGTTTCCGTCAGCCTGAATCCGGCAGATGCTGATCAGCTTGGCGTTGCTGCTGGCGATCAGGTCAAGGTGACGCAAAACGGTGTCCCTATCACATTGGCCGTTGCTATTGACTCGGGTGTCCCAGCGGGTTGTGCAGGCTTGCAGGCCGGTATTGAAACGTCCACTGTGTTGGGCGCGGCATTTGGCTCTATCCAGATAGTGAAGGCGGGGTGATATATGGTCGAATTTCTGAATAACCTGTTATCCATTTTTCTGCCTGACTGGATAGTGCTGCTGGTGGTGATCGTGCTCAAGATTGTGGCGATCATCCTGCCGCTTATTCTGTTGGTGGCCTATGCGACTTATGCCGAGCGTAAGGTCATTGGTTTCATGCAGGTGCGTTTGGGGCCGAACAGGGTTGGCTTCAAGGGCTTGTTGCAGCCGTTCGCGGATATGTTCAAGCTGATTTTCAAGGAAATTGTTGTTCCCTCCAAGTCCAACCGCTTTTTGTTCCTGATTGCGCCGCTACTGGCGATGGGGCCTGCCTTTGCGGCGTGGGCAGTGGTGCCGTTTGGTGATGGCATGGTGCTGGCGAATGTCAATGCTGGTCTGCTGTTTTTATTGGCACTGACTTCCATCGGCGTGTATGGGGTCATCATCGCGGGTTGGGCATCCAACTCCAAGTATGCGCAACTGTCGGCGCTGCGTATTGGCGCACAGATGGTTTCCTACGAAATCGCCATGGGTTTTGCATTGGTTGGGGTCTTGATGGCGTCCGGCAGCCTGAACTTGGGTGACATTGTGATGGCTCAGTCCGGCAGCATTTTTAGCTGGTTTGTGTGGCCGCTGTTTGGTTTGTTCTTGGTGTATTTCATTTCTGGCGTGGCAGAAACCAACCGGGCACCATTCGACGTGGCGGAAGGTGAATCCGAAATCGTCGCTGGATTCCATGTGGAATATTCCGGCATGGCGTTCTCCATCTTTTTCTTGGCAGAATACGCCAACATGTGGTTGATTTCTGCGCTGACTTCGCTGATGTTCTTGGGCGGGTGGTTGTCCCCGTTTCAGGGGCTGACATTCCTGACCGATACACCCGTCATCGGGTTGTTGTTTGGCAACGGGATTCACTGGCTGTTATTGAAGGCTTCGTTCTTCATGTTGCTGTTTTTCTGGTTCCGCGCCACCTTCCCGCGTTACCGTTATGACCAAATCATGCGGCTGGGTTGGAAGATCCTGATTCCGGTGACATTGGTTTGGATCTTCGGTGAAGGCATTGCGGTCGCCCTCGGCTGGCAGCCGTGGTTGTAAGGAGGCTGATATGGGTTTCAACCTGAAACATTATGTAAAGACGTTCAGCCTACAGGAATTGCTGAAGGGCATGAGCGTAACGGGCAAGTACTTGCTTGAGCGCAAGTTAACCATTCAGTACCCGGAAGAAAAGACGCCGATTTCGCCGCGTTTCCGGGGTCATCATGCGCTGCGCCGTTACCCAAATGGCGAAGAACGTTGTATTGCCTGCAAGCTGTGTGAGGCGGTGTGTCCAGCGTTGGCGATTACGATTGACCTGGAAGAGCGCCCGGATGGCACGCGCCGCACCACCCGCTACGACATCGACATGTTCAAGTGCATCTATTGCGGTTTTTGTGAAGAAGCTTGCCCGGTGGACGCTATTGTCGAGACGGATATTTTTGAATATCACTTCGAGAATCGTGGTGAGAACATCCAGACCAAGGACAAGCTGCTGGCGGTGGGCGATAAGTACGAAGCGGAAATCGCCAAGATGAAGGCGGCCGACGCACCATACCGATAAGTCAAGGAATCAAGTGAAGATATGACATTCGAACAACTCATTTTTTACCTGTTCTCCGCTACGTTGGTGGCGGCAGCGGTCAATCTGGTCACTGTCCGCAATCCGGTGTATGCGGCGTTGAGCCTGATCCTGTGCTTTTTTACCAGTTCCGCATTGTGGTTGTTGCTGGAGGCGGAGTTCCTCGGCATTGTGCTGGTGTTGGTGTATGTGGGCGCGGTCATGGTGTTGTTCCTGTTCGTCATCATGATGCTGGACTTGAATCTTGACTTGCTGAAGGAAGGATTTACGCGGTATTTGCCAATTGGTTTGCTGGTTGCTGTAGTGGTGGCGGTGGAAATGATCTTGGTTGTGAACAGTGGGCCGTTCCAAGCGCCTTATCCGGCTGCACCAGCGCCTGCCAACAATACTGAAGCCTTGGGTTCATTGCTGTATACCGAATATGTGTATCCATTCGAGATCGCTGCGGTCATTCTGGTGGTGGCGATTATCGCCGCGATTGTCCTGACTTTGCGCCGCCGTCCTGATGCCAGGAAACAGGATATATCCCAGCAAGTGCAGGTGCGCCGTGCCGACCGGGTGCGCTTGGTCAAAATGAAGTCCGAGAGAAGCGAGTAAACGAGCATGATCCCTTTGTCGCATTTTCTGATTGTCGCCGCTGTGCTGTTTTCCATCAGTGTCGCTGGCATGTTCCTGAATCGCAAGAACATGCTGGTCTTGCTGATGTGCATAGAGTTGATGTTGTTGTCAGTGAACATGAATTTTGTCGCCTTTTCCTATTATTTGGGGGATATGGCCGGGCAGGTGTTTGTGTTCTTTATCCTGACCGTGGCAGCGGCTGAGGCGGCGATCGGCCTGGCGATACTGGTGACGCTATTCCGTAACCGGCGCACTATCAATGTCCAAGAACTTGACGCAATGAAGGGGTAAGGGAATGGAATCGATTTACACGGCAATTCCGCTTGCGCCTTTGTTGGGGGCAATCATCGCGGGCCTGTTTGGCTGGAAGATCGGACGGAAAGGTGCCCATTGGGTGACGATTGTGGGCGTGGCCATCGCCTTTGTGCTGTCGCTGGTGGTGGCGATTGATGTCATGGCGAATGGCCATGTTTACAACGGCACGGTGTACACTTGGGCGGTGATCGGCGATATCCGCTTTGAGGTCGGCTTTTTGCTCGATAACCTGAGCGCAATGATGATGCTGGTGGTGACCTTTGTGTCCTTGATGGTGCATATCTACACCATTGGCTATATGCATGATGACCCCGGCTACCAACGTTTCTTCAGCTATATTTCACTGTTCACCTTTTCTATGCTGATGCTGGTCATGAGCAACAACTTCTTGCAGCTGTTTTTTGGCTGGGAGGCTGTAGGGCTGGTGTCCTACCTGTTGATCGGTTTCTGGTTCAAGAAGGATTCGGCAATTTACGCCAATATGAAGGCGTTCTTGGTGAACCGTGTCGGCGATTTCGGTTTCCTGCTAGGGATTGCCACCGTGTTGATGTACTGCGGGACGCTGGATTATGTGGAAGCCTTTACCCGTATCCGTGATGTGGCGGGTTCTGTCATCCAGATTTTTGACGGTTGGAATTGGAATGTGGTGACGCTGATTTCCATCTTGCTGTTCATCGGTGCGATGGGCAAATCAGCGCAGGTGCCGTTGCATGTGTGGCTGCCAGATTCCATGGAAGGCCCGACGCCAATTTCGGCCCTGATCCATGCGGCGACCATGGTGACTGCGGGTATTTTCATGGTGGCGCGTATGTCACCGATTTTCGAATTGTCCGACACCGCCCTGAACCTGATTTTGGTGATTGGCGCTACCACGGCGTTTTTCATGGGACTGATTGGTGTCATCCAGAACGACATCAAGCGGGTGGTGGCGTATTCCACTTTGTCCCAGTTGGGTTATATGACTGTGGCGTTGGGCGCGTCAGCGTATTCGGCGGCGGTTTTCCACCTGATGACGCATGCGTTTTTCAAGGCGCTGTTGTTCTTGGCGGCAGGTTCAGTGATTATCGCCATGCATCATGAGCAAGACATCCGTAAGATGGGTGGCCTGAAAAAATACATGCCGATCACTTACTGGACTTCCCTGATTGGCTCATTGGCATTGATTGGGTTCCCTGGTTTTTCTGGATTCTTCTCCAAGGATCTGATTATTGAGGCGGTGCACGAGTCGCATCTGGGTGCGGCGGGTTATGCCTATACGCTGGTGTTGCTGGGTGTGTTTGTGACAGCATTTTACAGCTTCCGGATGTTTTTCCTGGTGTTCCATGGGCAGGAGCGTTTTGATACGCATGGCCATGCCCATGGTGATGACCACGGACATCATGATGATCATGGTCATGGTGGCGGCACGCCGCACGAGTCCCCATGGGTGGTGACCATACCCTTGATCATGCTGGCGATCCCTTCCGTGTTGGCTGGGTATTGGTTGGATCCCATGGTGGTGGGGGAGTTTTTCCATTCCTCCATTTACGTCAATGATGCAGCGCACAGCTTCGATCCAGGCTGGGGTTCTTGGCTGTCAGCACACAATGGGATTGAAGAAATCAGCAAGGAATTCCATGGTGTGTTCAGTTTCATCCTGCATGGCCTGATGGCACCGCCTTTCTGGTTGGCGATGGCAGGCTTGGCGTCTGCTTGGTACATCTATATGAAAGATGACGCCATTGCCCGTTGGGCGTATGACAAGTTCCGCTGGCTGCATACCCTGCTGGACCGGAAATATTACATGGACGATTTCAATCAGGAAGTGTTCGCCAAAGGTTCTGTCGGTCTGGGCAACGGGTTGATGGCGTTTGGTGAGCGGTTGGTGATTGACGGCTTGATCGTGAACGGATCGGCTAAAGTGGTGGGATGGTTTTCCGGTCTGATGCGACATCTTCAGACAGGTTATCTATACCATTACGCCTTCTCAATGGTGGCGGGCATCCTGGTGATGCTGACTTGGTTCCTGTTCTTCAGATAAGCGCCTTGGTTCTACCTGGAAATACAACATGCTTGATTTGCCAATACTGAGTTTTCTGATCTGGCTGCCGATCGTCGGCGGTCTGGGTGTCTTGATTGTCGGCGACCGCTCTGGCTCCAGACAGTTTGCGCTGGGCGTTGCTGTTTTGGCCTTTTTGCTTAGCCTGCCGTTGTATACCGGCTTCGACCGCACGACAGCGGCCATGCAGTTTAGCGAGCTGTTGCCGTGGGTGGAGTCATTCAACATCAACTACCATTTGGGTGTTGATGGCATTTCCATGCCGTTGATTTTGTTGAACACCTTTATCACGGTATTGGTGGTGATCGCTGGCTGGGAGGTGATCCAATATCGGATTTCCCAGTATCTGGCGGCTTTCCTGATTATGGAAGGGTTGGTGAACGGGGTGTTTGCCTCCCTCGACGCCATGCTGTTCTACATCTTCTTCGAGGGGATGTTGATTCCGCTGTTCCTGATCATCGGCATATGGGGTGGGGCGCGCCGGGTTTACGCCAGCATCAAATTTTTCCTCTACACCTTTTTCGGGTCAGTGTTCCTGCTGATCAGCCTGATCTACCTGTATCAGCTGGGTGGGGATACGCCTGGGTTCACCGCCAGTTTTGCGGTGGCTGATTTGCAGAAACTGCCGATTGGCATGACGGCTCAGGTTTTGGTTTTCCTGTCTTTCTTGTTGGCGTTTGGGGTGAAAGTGCCTATGTGGCCGGTGCATACTTGGTTGCCCGATGCGCATGTGGAAGCGCCAACCGGAGGCTCAGTTATATTGGCGGCGATCACCTTGAAGGTGGGGGGGTACGCTTTTCTGCGGTTCGCCCTGCCAATTGTGCCGGATGCGGCTGAACATCTGGATTGGCTGGTGATCTTTATGTCGCTGACCGCCGTGGTCTATATCGGTTTCGTCGCATTGGTGCAGCAGGACATGAAGAAGCTGGTGGCGTATTCCTCCATCGCGCATATGGGTTTCGTGACCCTGGGTTTCTTTGTGGTTTACATGATTGCAGCCAAGGCGCAAGGCAGCAGCGACAATGGTATGAACAGCGCTATCTTGGCCATGCAGGGTGGCATGGTGCAGATGGTGTCGCATGGTTTCATTTCCGGCGCGATGTTCCTTTGTATCGGCGTGCTGTACGACCGGATGCATACCCGCGACATCAATGCCTATGGTGGCGTGGCCAATCGGATGCCGGTGTTTGCAGCCCTGTATGTGTTGTTTGCAATGGCCAATACCGGCTTGCCGGGCACCTCTGGTTTTGTGGGTGAGTTCATGGTGATCTTGGCGAGTTTCCGCGCCAGCCCTTGGGTTGCTTTCCTGGCGGCGACCACTTTGATCGTGGGGGCGGCCTACACATTGTGGCTGGTGAAGCGCGTCATGTTCGGTGATGTCCGAAATGAGGAGGTCGCCAAGCTACAAGATATTGGCAAGCGTGAGTTCAGCATGTTGGCGGTGCTGGCGGTTGCAGTGTTGGTGTTGGGCTTGTGGCCTCAGCCTTTGACAGATGTGATGGAGAAGTCAATTGAAAACCTGTTGTCCCAGGCCTTGCAAAGTAAAGTGTGTACGGGATTCGTGGGGGGGTGCCAATAAATGAATATTGCAATTGCAATGCCGGAAATCTTCCTGTTGAGCACCATCTGCCTCATTTTGCTGATTGACCTCTTCCTGCGCGATAACAGCCGGATGATTACCTACCTGTTGACTCAGGTGGCTGTGCTGGCAACGGCCTTGCTGGCTTACGGGGCGATGGACGGTGACAAGATTACTGGCCTGTATGGGATGTATGTCCGTGATGATCTGGCTGGCGTCCTGAAGATAACCATCCTGCTGCTGACATTTGGTGTTTTTGTCTATGCGCGTAAGTATTTGAAGGATAAAAATATCTGGCAGGGTGAGTTTTATTTGTTAGGGTTGTTCGCCGTGTTGGGGATGTTGGTGATGGCATCTGCCAACAACCTGCTGGTTGTGTATCTGGGGTTGGAGTTGCAGGCCTTGTCCATGTACGCGCTGGTGGCGTTTAATCGTGACGACGGGCGCTCTACTGAAGCGGCGATGAAGTATTTTGTGTTGGGCGCTGTTGCTTCCGGGTTGTTGCTGTACGGCATCTCCATCCTGTATGGGCTGAGTGGCCGTTTGGAAATCGCTGGAGTGTTGGAATACATCAAATCCCAGAATGTCCTGCAAAACATGCCATTGTTGTTCTCGCTGGTGTTTATCGTGGCGGGCATTTCCTTCAAGTTTGGTGCTGTGCCATTCCACATGTGGGTACCCGACGTTTATCAGGGCGCACCAACAGCCGTCACCATGTTCCTTGGCAGTGTGCCGAAAGTGGCGGCGTTGGCTATGTTGTTGCGTGTGCTGGCGGAGTCCATGGGGGCTGCCCAAGCTGGCTGGGGGCAATTGTTGCTGGTATTTGGGTTGTTGTCTGTCTTTCTCGGCAATTTGGTGGCGATCGCGCAACTCAGCCTCAAACGGATGCTGGCCTATTCCACCATTGCCCATATGGGCTTTATTCTGTTGGGGGCATTGACAGGAACCAAAGATGGTTATAGTGCGGCCTTGTTCTACACCATCACTTATACCATGATGTCAGCGGGTGCTTTCGCCATCCTGATACTGTTAAGTAGGGACGGGTTTGAGGCGGAATCGCTGGATGATCTTAAAGGGTTGAATGAGCGTAACCCTTGGTATGCATTCATCATGATGCTGTTTTTGTTTTCCATGGCGGGAATTCCACCTACTGTTGGTTTCTACGCGAAATTGTCGATCATCCAGTCAGTCATGCATGCCGGTTATCTGTGGCCTGCGGTGTTTATGGTGGTGATGTCAGTGATTGGCGCATTCTATTATTTGCGTGCCATCAAGATGATGTACTTCGATGCGCCGCCGGAAAATGTCGGGGCTGTCAACGCGGAACTGGATTTTAATGTGTTGATCAGCATTAATGGCATTCTCATGGTGCTGTTGGGGATTTTCCCAAGCGCATTGATGAGCATTTGTTATCTGGCGATGAACTCAAGCCTATGAGCTTGCCGTCACTGCAATGGGTTTTTCTCGCTGTCGCCTTGTTGATGGCTAACCTGCCGTGGTTGAGCCAGCGTTGCTTTTTGGTTTTGCAATGTGAGCGTAAGCCGGTGTGGGTGAGGCTGCTGGAATGGTTGGCTTTGTATGTGGTTGCAGGAGGGCTTGGTTTGTTGTTGGAGCAGCGGGCAATGGGATCCCTACACGCTCAAGACTGGGAGTTTTACTGGGTGACGTTTTTTTTGTTCATGGTGTTCGCTTTTCCTGGGTTTGTTTACCGTTACGTTCGCTAATTTCATTTTCTGGCGAATATCCCTTGCAAGTCCTGGCTCTTTTCTCTATAGTTCACACCTCTGATGCGGGGTGGAGCAGTCTGGCAGCTCGTCGGGCTCATAACCCGAAGGTCGCAGGTTCAAATCCTGCCCCCGCTACCAAATACAAAAAGGCCCCTACCAGGGGCTTTTTTATTATCTGCGGCACAGGAAGGTGCGAAGAAATTAATGCAAGAACAACTGGATACACTGATCAATACGACCGTAACCGGGCTCGGTTATGATTTGTGGGGGTATGAATATCGCCCACAAAAAGAGAGTGCCCTATTGCGTATTTTCATTGATGCTGATCAGGGCATTACAGTGGATGATTGCAGCATTGTCAGTAACCAGTTGAGTGCGGCGCTGGATGTTGAGGACTTGATTCCTGTCGCCTATATTCTTGAAGTGTCTTCCCCCGGACTTGACCGGGTATTGTTCATCCCGGCGCACTACATCCGTTATCTTGGACATCAGGTCAAAGTGCGCACTCGTTTGCCGGTGGAAAAGCGCCGCAACTTTGTTGGTGAATTGACGGATGCGAACGATACCCACATTGCCATGCTAGTAGAAGGCAACACATACGAAATTCCCTATGATTTGATTGATCGCGGGAGACTGGTATTGGATATTCGACCTCAGCGTAAGGGCGGTAAGCACACATGAACAAAGAAATTCTCTATGTTGTTGATGCAGTTTCCAATGAGAAAAATGTCAGCAAAGAATTGATTTTCCAGGCTGTGGAAACTGCACTGGCGATGGCCACCCGCAAGCGTTACGGCATGGGTATGGATGCGCGCGTTTCAGTCAACCGGCAAACCGGTGACTATGAGACATTTCGTCGTTGGAAGGTGATGGATGATGAGGATCCCGAATTCGAAAGTCCGGAACGGCAGATTCTACAAAGCTACGCCAAGAACCGCGGGTTGGATGTGGATATTGGCGATTATGTTGAAGAGTCCATTCCATCAGTCGAATTTGGCCGCATTGCCGCTCAAACCGCCAAACAGGTGATTGTCGCCAAGGTGCGGGAAGCCGAGCGGGAAAAGGTGGTGTCAGCTTACCGCGATCGTATCGGCCAATTGATCATGGGCGTGGTCAAGCGTGCAGACCGGAAGGGTGTGACGCTGGATTTGGGTGAGAATGCTGAAGCCTTCATCCTGCGTGAAGAAATGGTGCCGGGTGAAATGTTGCATGTCGGGGCGCGGGTGAGGGGGTATCTGAAAGAGATTCGCCAGGATGCCCGTGGCCCGCAGATCGTCGTTAGCCGTTCTGACGTGAATTTCCTGATTGAGTTGATGAAACTGGAAGTTCCTGAGATCAATCAAGAAATGATCGACATTATGGGTGCGGCGCGCGATCCGGGTTCTCGTGCCAAGGTGGCGGTGCGCGCCAATCTGCCCAACATTGACCCGATTGGGGCTTGTGTTGGCATGCGTGGATCCCGCATCCAGACGGTCACCAATGAATTGGGCGGTAAAGAACGCGTCGATATTGTATTGTGGAATGAAGACATTGCCACCTATGTCATGAACGCAATGGCACCGGCGGAAGTGCTTTCCATCGTGGTGGATGAAGAAGCCAAAACCATGGACATCGGCGTGGACGCGGACAAGTTGTCGCAGGCCATCGGCCGTGGCGGCCAGAATGTGCGACTGGCCAGCGAACTGACTGGCTGGACGCTCAACGTGATGAGCGTGGAGGATGCCGAAGCCAAGACCCAGGCCGAGCAGCAGGCTATCGTCAATCTGTTCATGGAAAAACTGGATGTTGATGAAGAGGTCGCTGTCATTCTGGTGGAAGAAGGCTTTTCCACACTGGAAGAGGTTGCCTACGTTCCCATTGAAGAATTTATGGAAATCGAAGGTTTTGATGAAAACATAATCAATGAATTGCGTGATCGCGCCCAGACAGCGCTGTTGTCACAAGCAATATCACAGGATAGCCACCTTCCGGCAGCAGACCTGTTGCATATGGATGGCATGGATGATGAGCTGGCTTTCAAGCTGGCGGGTGGCGGTGTTTGCACGATGGAAGATCTGGCTGAACAGTCAGTGGATGAGTTGATGGAGCTGACCGGGATTGATGAAACCCGCGCCGCCAATTTGATAATGAAGGCGCGGGAACCATGGTTCGCGGCTGATGACAAGGCAGAAGGTTAATTCTGCGGGAGGAATACAATGTCGGACATAGCAATCAAGAAACTTGCCGAGATAATCAATGCCCCCGTTGAAGTTCTGCTCAAGCAGTTACAGGATGCTGGTATTCAGGTTGATGGCCCTGATGCATGGATTACCGATGCGCAGAAGCTGAGGCTGCTGGCGTATATTCGCCAGGGCGGGACTCCGGTGAGCGGCGGCAACGCCAACAAAATCACCCTCAAACGTCGCTCCACCAGTGAAATGACGGTAAATGCAGGTTCTCGCGGAAAAACTGTCAGCGTGGAGGTCAGGCGCAAGAAAACCATTTCGGCCGGGCCTGGCAAATCCCCTGAACAAGCGGCTGCTGCCCAGCCTGCGGTGCCGGTGGAGCAACGGGTCAGCCGAACCGAAGAACTGGCACGTCAGCTGACGGCTGAACGCAAGGCTCGTGAAGCTTTGATCCAGAAAGCTGAACAGGAACGCCGTCAGTTGGAGACGCAACGTCTGGAACAACAGCGTCCGCAAGCTGTGGCGGCGCTGCCGGAGGAGGAGGCGCCGCCTGTTGCTGCGGTTCCAGTTGAAGAAGTCCCGGAACTGGAGACTGAGGGAGTTATGGCAGAACCGGTGGTTGAAGCTGCCGCTAGTGCTGAAGCGCCTGCCCAGCCGGAGCTGGAAGAAAAGGCTGAGGAAATGGTTGAAGTCAGCGTCGAAGAAGTGGACACTGATATTTCTGCAGAAGAGGCGAATGTTGGTAATACGGAGCCTAGTGAGACATTGAGCGCCAAAGAGCAACGTGAAGTAGTGGCCGCCGCCGCCCGTGAAGAAGCTGCTGCGGCTTTGAAACGCCGTCCATCCAAAGCCAAGCCGAAACATTCTTTGGCACCGCGTGAAGTGGCCGACACCAGTGAGCCAGATGTTGTTGCGCAGGAGCCTTTCAACCCAGAGCGGTATACGGATCCTGAACGTAGCAATGATAAAAAGACCGTTAAAAAAGTGGTCAAGAATAAGGTGGGGGGACGTAGCCGTGAAGAACTGCATGTTCCAGCCGCCAATCGTTCTGGTAAAAAGAAAGCAGGCAAACGCGAAGCCGTTAAGCCGGATGTGCGTCAGCAAGCCAAGCATGGGTTTGAAAAGCCGACAGCTCCCGTCATCCGTGAAATTGAGATTCCCCCTACCATCATCGTCTCTGATTTGGCGCAAAAACTGGCAATCCGTGCCACCGAAATCATCAAGGCCATGATGAAGATGGGCATGATGGTCACCATCAACCAATCCATTGATCAGGACACGGCCATTCTGGTGACGGAAGAGCTGGGTCATAAGGCCAAGCCGTTGCGGGAAATGGACGACGCCTCCATGCTGGCGGCGATGGTGGATCAAAATGCCGATTATGAGGTGTTGTCGCGTCCACCCGTCGTGACCATTATGGGGCATGTCGACCACGGCAAGACCTCACTATTGGACTATATCCGCGCAACCCGTGTGGCAGCGGGCGAAGCGGGCGGCATTACCCAACACATTGGCGCTTACCATGTCGACACTGATCATGGCACGGTGACGTTTTTGGATACGCCTGGTCACGCTGCTTTCTCCAAAATGCGTGCACGGGGCGCGCAGGTGACGGACATCGTGGTGTTGATTGTGGCGGCGGATGATGGCGTCATGCCCCAGACCAAGGAAGCCATCCAGCACGCCAAGGCTGCTGGGGTGCCATTGGTGGTGGCGATCAACAAGATCGACAAACCGGCAGCAGATCCTGAACGGGTGTTGAGCGAGCTTTCCCAGAATGATGTTTTGACCGAAGAATGGGGCGGTGATGTGCCAGTGGCGCGTGTTTCCGCCAAAACCGGCCAGGGGATTGACGAGTTGCTGGAAACCCTGCTGCTGGTCGCCGAGGTGCAGGAATTGCGCGCGCCGGTTGATGCGCCCGCGCAAGGCAATGTGATCGAGGCCAGTGTGGAAAAAGGCCGTGGAGCGGTCGCCACCATCCTGGTGCGCAGCGGCACCCTGAAACGGGGTGATCTGCTGTTGTGCGGCGCTGAATACGGGCGGGTGCGCGCCATGTTTGATGAACGTGGCCGTCCGGTCAAGGAAGCAGGCCCCTCCATTCCGGTCGCCGTGCTCGGTTTGTCCGCAGCGCCGGAGGCAGGCGATGAGGTCATCGTCCTGGATGACGAGCGCAAGGCCAAGGATATTGCTGAATTGCGGCGTGAAAAACTGCGCGACAGCCGTTTCGCCGCGCAAAGCAGTTCCAAGCTTGATAACCTGTTCAGCCAGATGCAGGCGGGTTCGCGTGCGCAGGTCAACCTGCTGGTCAAGGCGGATGTGCAGGGCAGTGTGGAGGCTATCCGCAGTGAATTGCTGAAACTTTCCACCGATGAAGTCGAAGTCCGGGTATTGTCTTCCGGCGTTGGCGGCATCAACGAAAGCGATGTGGGCTTGGCGGAAGCATCCAAAGCCATCATTGTGGCCTTCAACGTGCGGGCGGACGCCAGTGCGCGCAAGGCGGCGGCGGATGCTGAGGTGGAAATCCGTTACTACAGCATCATTTACGATGTCATCAACGATGTGAAGGAAGCCATGAGCGGCCTGCTGTCGCCGGAAGTGCGCGAAGTCTTCGTCGGCCTGGCGGAAGTGCGCGATGTTTTCCGTGCCTCTGGTTTTGGCCAAGTGGCTGGTTGCTTGGTGGTGGATGGCGTGGTGCGGCGCGGCAACCCGATCCGCATCTTGCGCGACAACGTGGTGATTTTTGAAGGTGAGCTTGAATCCCTGCGCCGCCACCGCGACGATGTGAAGGAAGTGGCAATGGGTACTGAATGTGGCATCGCGGTCAAGGATTACACGGACGTGCGCAAGGGTGACCAGATCGAATGCTACGAGCGCATCGAAGTGGCGAGGAAGATTTAATCCATGTCAGCCCGCCATTCTTCCCACGGTTTCGCCCGGACTGACCGGGTGGCCGAGCAAATCCGCCGTGATCTCGCCGGACTGGTGCGTGACCGGGTCAAAGACCCGCGCGTTGGCATGGTGACGTTGCTGGATGTCGAAGTGTCGAAAGATCTGGCTCACGCCAAAGTCTGGTTCGATGTGCTGCAAGCGGAACATGGGCCGGAAGCGCAGGAAGCGCTCAACCATGCAGCCGGTTTCCTGCGTCACGAACTGGGCCACATGCTGAAATTGCGGGTGACGCCCACGCTGCATTTCTTCTACGATGACACCCAATCACGCGGCAATGCGCTGTCTGCCCTGATCGACAAGGCAGTCGCTTCCGACCGGCATGAGGATGCGGGTGATGATAACGGCGCGGCTGACGATTGAGCCGCCGCCAGTTCCGTAAACTCAACGGCATTCTGTTGCTGGACAAGGCGTTAGGCGTTTCCAGCAACAAGGCGTTGCAGGATGCGCGTTTTCTGTTCCAGGCGGAAAAGGCCGGGCATACCGGCAGCCTTGATCCGCTGGCATCTGGCATGCTGCCGGTCTGTTTCGGTGAAGCCACCAAAGTTTCCGCTTTTCTGCTTGACGCTGGCAAACGTTATGTCGCTGTCGCCACTTTGGGTTGCGTCAGCACCACTGGCGATGCGGAAGGCGAGAAGATCAATCCGCGTCCGGTTCCGGCTCTGACGGACGCTGCCATTGAGGCCGTTCTGGCCCGTTTTCGCGGCGCAATCATGCAGGTTCCGCCGATGTATTCCGCTTTGAAAAAGGATGGCCAACCGCTCTACAAGCTTGCCCGGCAGGGTGTGGAAGTGGAGCGGGAAGCCCGCGCCGTGACCATCCATTCCCTGACGCTGCTGGAGCGCACGTCGGACAGCCTGACGTTGGCGGTGGCGTGCAGCAAAGGGACTTACATCCGCACCCTGGTGGAGGATATTGGCGAAGCGCTGGGTTGCGGCGCATATGTGTCGATGCTGCGGCGCGAAATGGTGGAGCCGTTTGATGGTCTGCCCATGCATACGCTGGAAAGCTTGCGGGCGTTGACGGAACAGGGGCGGGAAGCATTGGACGCCGTCTTGCTGCCGCTGGATACAGCCCTGCCGCATCTGCCTGTGTTGACCGCTCCGGAAACTACCCTGCTGCGCTTGCGCCAAGGGCAGAAAGTGCGGGCGGATGTGGAAGACGCCGAATTGCTGCGCCTGTACAGCGAGTCCGGTGAGTTTGTCGGCTTGGCCTCCGCTAATCACGGTGTGTTGAGCGCCAAACGCTTGCTTGCGTACTGAGCGAATTTCATCTACCACTGGGCATGAATATGATCATCATGCCGCGCCGCACGGCAGCCCTGGAATTTGATATTGGCGGCCTGAATCCCCAGCTTTTTCTGCACATGCGGCTCCAGCAGGATTTTCTGCGCATCCACCGCCAGCAAGGTCAGTAGCGTGCGGGTGCGCTCCACGTCAAGCGCGTAGGCCGCATAGCGGGGTTGCAGCCAGTCAAAATCCCACCGTAGCCAGTTGTGCCGCCCCGGACAAGCGTTTTCCTTGGGGGAGGAAGGCTGTTCGTAAAACCAATAGCCCAGCCATGCCGGTGAAAAGTTCACAGGCCTCCCGCTGGTCTTGCGTTGGTAAAAATACGCCAAATCCACTTTCCTGCCATTGTTATGGCTAAGATGGGGCAATAAGGGGAACCCATCCAGAAACGGAAAACCTGCATCCAGGTAGCGCAACGTGGCACCAGGGTAGATTTGCCGGAATTGCCGGGCGATATGGATCAAATGCGTCCTGACCTCGGGTTTGACGTAATTGCGCATCAGCAGGCAGTAGCCAACGTTCGCCGGTTGCAGGGGTTCACTGTCACTGGCGAAGCAAGGTAGGGGAACCCGCCCACTCTTACTGGCCAGTATTGGTGTAATCACCCGTGCGGTGAGCGCATACAGCAGCAGGAAGATGCCCAGCCGCAACAGGTTCTGCTGCCAGGGAGCAGACAGCGGAAACAGGTTCGCCAACGCCAGACTGCACAGCAACACCAGACCGCCCACCTGCGTCAGCGCGGTCAATAGCAGGGTGAGGATGAACAGTAACATTGCGTATTATCCGCCAGATTGGGACGTTAACCGTTTTCTGGCGTTCCGGTTTGGACGGATTCTGGATTTTAGGTCATTCACCAGCATGTCAGC
Organism: Candidatus Thiothrix phosphatis; assembly: GCF_035668035.1. NCBI lineage: Bacteria > Pseudomonadati > Pseudomonadota > Gammaproteobacteria > Thiotrichales > Thiotrichaceae > Thiothrix > Candidatus Thiothrix phosphatis. The sequence goes on from NZ_JAYMYJ010000133.1 coordinate 49,282, forward strand.
CTGTTTGGGAAACAGCAGCAGCAACACCCCGCCCGGCAAGGTCAGCGCCAGCAGGATACGCACGAGTTTGGGCGAGGGTTGTATGCTCATGGGGTTCTGTCTCCGTCACCAGTCGCGGGATTGTCGTCAATATTGCCTCGGCGGGCGATCCTGTCATGTACCGCCGCATTCTACAATCAGAACGCTGGCGGGTTGGATTACACCTTGGAGATAAGAGGGAATATGCATTTGCAGCCTGCCTGCTCGTTATTGACAGCTCAGGCGCTATTATTCCTGCAATGTTTGCAGGAAATATGCAGACGTACTGATCTTTTTATGGATTTCGGTGATCTTCTCGTTACACCATGAAACTTCCGGGAAAATTACGGAGGATCTCCGTATTTCCTGCACGCCCGCGTTGCATGATGACCACCATTAATTCTGATTGATAGGAGGTTGGGAATGTGTGGGAAATTTTCGATTCTGTTTTTGGGGTTAGGGGCGTTCAGCCTGGTAATGTTCAGCCTGATCAGGCCATCGGTTGATGACGCAGGCATACTGCATGAGCCATTTGCATTGTTGCCGATCGGCTATTTGATGTTGCTGGCGGCTGGTGTCACTGGTTTGCTCTGTCTGTTTGGACGTTGGCATGCCGTCCGGCGGAGCAGGCTGGAGCATGACTGAATCATCGCATGTGCATTTCCAGCAGGTCGCCGACCTTGACCAGTGCGCCATCGCCTGTTGTCAGGGTGGCGTTCTGCCCGAAATACGCGCCGGACAAATGGGGGTAAGGGTTCATTGCCGTCAGGGTGCGCAAGGGTTCTTTCGGATCGCTGATCAGCCCGCTGTGTTGGTCGATCGTGGTGATTTTGCAGCGTTGGCAGGGCTTGCGGATGGCGAGGCTGTAACCCGAATGCGCCGCCGTCAGGGTCTTGCAGGCGTTTTCCCCGAATGCTTCCAGGCCGCTGAGGACAATATTGGGGCGGAAGCGCTCCATCGGCACGGCGTCCGCGCCATTGGCTTGCAGTTGCGCATTCAGGGCGTCCAGCGAGGCTTCGGACACGATTAGGAACGGGTAGCCGTCGGAAAAGGCCGTTTCCGCATGTGCGCCATCCATATCCGCCGGGTCGACCGGGCGGATGAAGCCGGGTGCAAACCGCACCAGCCGCAAATCATGGCCTTGCCATTGCCCGACCGCTTGGGTCAGCCAGCGGGATGCGTCCGCGCTTTCCTCACAGGCGTCGCAGACATCGCGCCATACCTGCACTTCACAGCTTGTGGTTGGCGGTGGCTCCAGTGGAATGGACAAGGGCGGCAAACCGGCGTGTTCCAGCTCCAAACTGGCGGCGGTCAGGCGCACCCGGATGCGCGCCAATGTTGGCAATTGCCGCTGGGTGACGAATTTTCCTTCCGCATCGACCAGCATCCACTGCCGGTCAAACGCCAGACCCTGTGTGGTGAGGGCGGCTTGGGGCAGGGTGATCCCCTGCAATGATTTGACCGGGTAAATGTGCAGGCTGCTGATAGCGGGCATGGCGTGTTTCTCGTGGGTTTCGACGCCCGCTATTGTGCAGAAAATGGTGGCGTGCTGCAAAGTTCAGCCGCCCACCAGCGCTCAAGCCAGTTGTCTGGCGGCAAAGAAGGCGGGGATGGAATCTTCCCCGCGCCGGGAGCCAGTCAACCAGCGCACTTGCCATTCCACTAGGCGTTCGCCCTTTTCGTGAAGGTAGACGCCCTTGCTGGGCTCATGGATCCATTCCCACTGCCTGACCAGCACCAAAGGCAGCCCGGCTCCCCGGGTGGTGCGGGAAAATGCGAGCGCTTCCTCATAGCTGGCGAAGGCGCGGAAGTAATCGGCACCTTTGGCTTCATCAGGACTGCCCAGTTCGGGGTAACACCAGACGCGGTATTCAAGCACGTCATCGTAGAAATAGCCTGCGCCCAGCTTGACGGACGCGGGGTACTCACCAACCATGTCTGGATCAATTGCTTTAGGGTAATGCTCCATAATGCTACCGTTATTGTGTTATTGGGGCGGATGGCATGACAACAGGCTTACTGTATAGCGCTGGGCTGAACAGGGCAACGCAGGCGGATGAGTGGGCGCGCGCCTATCGGTCAGCGTGAAGCCAGCCGTTGGGTTGGCAAGGTTTCCAGCAGCCAGCCGCTCATTTCCGCATACAGGGGCATGGCGGTGGCGAGCACATTGGCGTGGCCGCCGCCGGGCACTGTCAGCCAGCGTTTGCGCGGACTGGCCAGCGCAGTGTACAGATTGCGCCCCTGTTGCAACGGCACGAACCGGTCGCGGTCGCCATGTGCGATCAGCGCCGGAATGCTGACCTGCCGCGCCCACTGCTGTGGTTGCATGGCGCTGACGCCTGGAGCGCCGTGCAGCCATTGCGCCATGTCCATGAACGGGAGCAAGGCGGCGGAAGCGGCGCGCCAGCGGGTGGGAACCTGCGCCTCCATCACTTGTTCCAGATTGGCGAAACTGCTGACCACCAGCAAGGCGTCCCAGCTTTGCGGCGATTCGCTGGCGGCGCTGACGGCGCGGCAGGCTGCGTTCAAACGCGCTGCTGCCGAACGCCGTCGCAGGCAGCGGGCTGTCGCCATGCCCCGGCAGGTCGGGGATCAGGCAGCGGAAACCGGCAGCGGTGAAACGCTCCGCCACCGGCAGCAGGTCTTCCTTGCGTCCGTTGCGCCCGTGCAGCAGCACGACCACGCCGCGCACTTTGCCGTAGGCGGGCGGGGCGACGCCTTTGGCGGCGAGCTGCTGGCGGAGTCTGCGTCCGCGTTCGCCCGGCCCGGCGCTGGCGTCCGGCTCCACCAGCAGGCAGGGCGCGTCGCCATCCAGGCAGCCGTAACTGCGGATGCGCAGGCCGAACGCCGCCGGGTGTTGCAGGCGTTCCCGCTGATAGTCCTGCAAGGCGCGGCGTGGGGGCGCGAAGATGTCGCGGTTGAGCCAGCTTGCGCCTTCGACGGCGGCGAGGGCGAGCAGCAGGCAAAGCGTCAGCAGGGGGCGGAAGATGCGCCAGGGCAGGCGGGTGGACGGCAGGTTGGGCATGGCGGTTTGTTCTTGTTGCTTGTTGGGACAGCCATTAGTGTATGTGATGGGTTTGCAGGAATCGTGCAGAAGGTTGGGAAAGATGGTGGCTTCGGATAAAATGGAGGCATTGCCTGCACAAGGCAATGGTTACCGATAAATATGAGGGCGCAACAATGAAAAAATACATACAGCTTGTTTTCTTGACGACGGTGTTCCTGTTGCCTGTGCACAGCCACGCCGCCAGCTTCAACTGCTCCAAAGCCGAAAAATGGGCAGAAAAAACCATTTGTTCCAACAAACAACTCTCCAATCTGGATGACTTGCTGGCTGCCTCTTATAAAAAGGCTTTGGGCAGTACGGATGACCAAACTGGCCTGAAAGCGGAGCAACGGGAGTGGCTTGCAACACGCAATGCCTGTGAAGATGTGGAATGCCTGAAAGGTGCTTACACTGCGCGCATTGCTTCACTCAATGAGGTCATTGCGAGCGAAGAGGCTACCCCCGACACGGCTCCCTCAGATGTGGGTTCTGGTTGGTATAAGGTTTCTGCCGAACCCAACCTTGTCGTGCGCGCCAGCCCCGATGTGACAGGCAAGAAGCTTGGCACGGCCCCTTATGGCGGGAAAATTCAAGTGCTTGGAAAAACGGGCAACACGGATTCCATCGGTGGCCGCGAAGGCTCCTGGGTAAAAATTCAGTGGCAAAACCGGGAGGCTTATGTGTTCGACGCCTTTTTGGAGCCGCTGTCCGCCAGTGGCGGCAACGATGGCGACAAACCCAAAACCCGCATGGCAGGCAAAACCATTCAGGGTGTGATCGACTCGTATGAATGCGGCGATAACTGCTACCTGACGATTATCGACAAACAAGGGGAAAAGCATACAGGGCTATGTGGAGCCCCTTTATGTGAATCATTCAGTGACGCGACCGGCATACCCAGTCAATATAAAAATAGGAAAGTGCAGGTCAG
>NZ_JAYMYJ010000134.1:0-7731 GCF_035668035.1 Candidatus Thiothrix phosphatis
GCCGCCGACACCACCGTCGCCCGCCAGTCGCGCAGGAACCACAGCACCACCAGCACCGCCAGGAATGCGCCTTCGTACAGCAGCACCATCGAGCCGTCGTAGTTTTCTTGGATGGAGGCCACAATGTCGTAGGCCTCCTCGATTTTGACATGCGGGTATTCCTGTTGCAGGCGCTCCACCGTGGCGCGGGTGGCGGCGGCCACTGCCACTTCGCTGGAGCCTTTGGTGCGCGTCACCTGAAAACCGATGACGGGCTTGCCGTCCAGCAGGGCGATGGTGGAGCGTTCCGCAATGCCATCGCGCACTGTGGCGATCTGGTCGAGGCGCGCCTGCCTGCCATCGGGTAGGGGGATGTCGAGCGCGGCGATGTCCGCCGCCGTTTTCGCCGCCGCCAGCGTGCGGATCGACTGGACGCCGCCGCCCACATCGCCGCGCCCGCCAGAAGCGTCCTGCTGTGTCTGTTTGAGGCGCGCCGAAACATCGTTGGCGGTCACGCCCAGCCCGGCCATCAGCACCGGGTCAAGGTCGACTTGCACCTCACGGTTGGCGCCGCCCAGCCGTGACACGCGCCCCACGCCTGGGGTCGCCAGCAGCGCCTTGGAAATCTCATTGTCGATGAACCACGACAATTCCTTTTCATCCAGCCGGTCAGAGACGGCAGTGAAGGTAATGATCGGGCTGCCCGCCGTACTGAGCTTGGAAACCACCGGGTCGGTCATGGCCGCAGGCAGGTCGGCGCGGATGCTGTCCACCGCATTGCGCACCTCGCTTTGCGCCACCTCGTTGTCCTTGTCGATATTGAATTCGACGCTGATGGTGGCGGCACCATCGGTCAGGTTGGCGTAAATGTGCTTGAGGTTGCTTAAGGAGGCGACGGAATCCTCAATCTTGCGCACCACCTCGGTTTCCAACTGGGTGGGGGAGGCGCCTTCCAGCCCGACGCTGACTGTAATGATCGGCAGTTCGATGTCGGGGAACAGTTGGATGCCGAGCGCACGGAAACTGCCGATGCCGATGAGGGTCAGCAGGATGAACAGTAGGATGGCGGGGACGGGGTTGCGGATTGACCAGGCGGAAATGTTCATGGGGTATTGCCCCCCCCCATCCCCGACCCTTCCCCCGCAGGGGAGGAAGGGTGATCGACCACTTTCACGGTGTCGCCGTCATTCAGGAAAGCGCCGCCGCTGGCCACGATGCGGGCTTGGGCGGAAACGCCGTCGAGGATTTCCACCTGATCCTGATGATGCCGCCCGACCTGCACCAGACGTTGGGCGATGCGGTTGTCCGCGCCGACCACAAACACATAACTGTTGCCGTCGCGCAAGACGAGCGCGCTTTGCGGCACGCTCAACGCCTTGGCGGAATGGGTGAATATTTCCCCTTGGGCGAACATGCCCGCGCGTGCGGGGCTGTCCGGCGGCAGGCTGACATAGACGCTGATATTGCGGGTTTTGGGGTCGATCACCGGGGAAACCAGCCGGATTTCACCGTCCGCCTGCTTGCCAGTCGGCAGCGTCAGGCGGGCTTTCTGCCCCGGCTGGAGCTGGTCGGCGTCACGCGCGGGGATGTCGGCTTGCCATTCGATCCGGTTTTGCCGCACCAGCCGGAACAGTTCCGTACCAGCCTGCACGACCGCGCCGAGGGTGGCGGTGCGGGATGAAACCACACCGTCATCCACCGCCACAATGCTGGTCTGGCGCAGGCGGATACGTTCGCCCTGCAAGACGGCTTGCTGCGCTGTCAGGTTGGCTTTGGCGGTGGCTTCGGCGGCCAGATATTGGTCGATCTGCTGGGCGGGCAATGCGCCGCTGGTCTTGAGGCGGCGGGCGCGGTCAGCGTTCATCCTGGCTTCGGCGAGGCTGGCTTCGGCCTGGGCGACACCAGCCTGGGCGCGGGCGACATCCGCTTCGACTGAATCCTTCGCCAGGGTGGCCAACTCCTGCCCGCGTTTGACTTGGTCGCCCAGTTCCGCCTTGATGCTGGCGACGCGCAGGCCACCGATTTCAGCGGCAATCACGGCTTCATGCCACGCGGCCAGCGAGCCGTTGGCGGTGATGCTCACCGGCCATTCTTCCTCCGACGGTGTGGCGACGGTCACCGCCAGCGCCGCCTTGGGCGGTGTGGTTGCGGGGGCGTCCGCTGCCGTCAGGGGGCTGCAAGCAACGCTCAGGAGCAAGGCGGCAAGCCAGCGGGAAACAGGTACGGGCAGGTTTTTCATGATAAATGACTACCAGTCAGTTATTTGGAGGGAAGCTTAGATAACCAAGGGTCAGTTGTCCAGTTTGACCCTGAAAATCATGGGTGGTTTTATCGTCTGAAGCAGAAGGCCCTGGAACTGCTGCTGGCGCTGACCCGCGTGAATGACGAAGGCCGTCACACCCGCCGCCGTCTGCCGTTGGGCGCAACGCGGTTCCGTCTGCCCACGGTCAGCCGGAGCATGCGTTGGGGATGTCCATGACCTTTTTTCCAGCGCCCGGCAAGGATGCTGAGACCAAATAGATGGTAGGGATGTGGCAGGCGGGGCTGGTGGCTACGGCGAACGTCCCGCCTGTCCTACCGCCGGACTTCCAGCCCGACTTCTTTTTTCACCCGCCGGTAAATCTGCTTCACGGTGATTTCCAGCCCGACAGATTCCAGCGCAAACGTGTCATCGGCAAAATAGGACTCGCTTTGCCAGTGGTTGCGGCGGCGGAACAGCCGCACGTAGGGCGTATCCTGCGACACGACCACGTATTCCAGCAGGGTAGGGATGGTGATGTAATTGTCGAACTTCTCTTTCAGGTCGGTGCGCTGGGTGGAAGGTGAAAGCACTTCGACGATCAGGCTGGGGTTGTCGCGCACATAGGGGTCATCGCCCTTGTTGGCTTCGCAGGACGCCATGATGTCGGGGTAATAGGCGAAGTGTTTGCCCGCGTTTTTGCCCACCACTTTCATATCGGATTGCCATGTGCGGCATTCGTCCGGTAAGGCATTTTCAATCAGGCCGTGGAAGGTGGCGGCAACGGTGTTGTGCAACTCACTGCCGCCTGCCATGGCGTAAACCTGCCCATCCACATATTCGCTGCGGACTTCGACCTCCCGCTCCCCGGCGAGATAATCCTCAAACGGCAAATAATCCAACTTGAATGCGTGCGCCATGTTGGCCTCCAACAACAGATATTTAAGCGCATTATACGCGGGTTTTGGGCGTCTTGCCTGTGCGGAACCACTGCGGCACAATCTGATAGGATGCTGGTCATGCCGCATTGTGGTCTACGCTGTTGACGGCAAATACCTAACCATCATTGCTTGCTGCTATCACTGCGAATAAAGGGAAAAATCGATGAAAGCCGAACAAGAAGCCATTGTCATCAAGGCGCGCAAAAGCGCTGAGGAGCGCGCCAAGGGCTACCGTGAACAGGCGCTGAAGCTGTATCCATGGGTATGTGGGCGTTGTGGCCGTGAATTCACCCACGCCAACCTGCGCGAACTGACCGTGCACCACCGCAACCACGACCACGACTACAACCCGCCGGATGGCAGCAATTGGGAACTGCTATGCCTGTATTGCCACGATTACGAGCATCAGAAGTTGCTGGAGGCGGCGTATGGTGGGTCGGCGGGGACTACGGGGCCAGCGGCGGCGACCCATAATCCCTTTGCCGACTTGAAAGAAAGGATGAAGAAAAAGCCCTGAGCAGGCGTGTTTAGAAGCGTTCCTGCACCAGCTCTTCGCTTTTGACCCAGAGCGCAGCAGCGTGTTCGGGGTTCAGCGCATACGGGCGGACACCGCCGCTGCTGGCGGAAAGTTCGCCTTCCGTTATGAGGGTGGTGACATGGCAGTCTTCGCAATAATGGCCACCGATTGCGTCCGCATCAGCGATGATGCCCGCCCATACAGAGGTGGCGGCTCCCTGGGGGATGCTCTTGAACTGGAACGGCGGTTTGCCCTCTGTGGCAAGTTTTGCGTTGATGTTGGCAACTAAGGCCGTGAGACCCTCCGCGCTGATATGCCTGCTCAGTTCCGTCTGGATGCCGCCCGGATGGACTGCCGCCGCCCGCACGCCGCGTTCACGGTGACGGCGGTCGAACTCGACGGCGAACAGGATATCCGCTGTTTTTGAACGCCCATAGGCAACCCAGGGGTCGTATTCGGTGTGTTCAAAATTCGGGTCTTCCAGATTGGCATCGGCGAAGCGGTGGCCGGAAGATGACAGGCTCACGACTCTTGAGCCGCTGCGCAGCAACGGTGCAAGGCGGTTGACCAGCACGAAATGGCCGAGGTGGTTGGTGCCGAACTGCATTTCAAAGCCATCGGCGGTATGGCTGAAGGGGCAGGCCATGACGCCCGCATTCGCAATGATCAGGTCAAGGGGCTGGCCTGCATCCAGCAATTTGTCCGCGCATTCCCGCACGCTGGCGAGGGAAGCCAGGTCAAGGCGGATGAGTTCAAACCCGCCCGGAGCCGCCGCCCGCACGCCTGCGGTCGCGGTTTCCGCTTTGGCGAGGTCGCGCGCTGCGCCGACCACATGCGCGCCATGCGCCACCAGCGCCCGCGCGGTTTCGACGCCCAGTCCGGCGGAAACGCCAGTGACCAGGATGCGTTTGCCGCTCAGGTCGTGTCCGGCCAGGACTTCATCCGTTGTGGATGTTGGGCCAAAAGAATTCTCCATGTTCGCCTCCGTATTGGAAAAATCACCCAGCGTATTTCAGGCTGGGAGCTATCTGTGTTAGGTTCAGTATTAGAGAAAAAGGAGCGCTCCTCCGTTTTTATACGGAGAGTTCCTCCGTTTGTCAAGAAGGATTCGTATCATGCATGACCCATCCAGCCGCCATCACCGCAAGCCACGGGCGGACGCCCGCCGCAACCGGCAGCGTTTGCTCGAAACCGCACAAGAATGTTTCGCCAAGACAGGGACGGCGACGACGCTGGATGAGATTGCGCGTTCCGCAGGTGTGGGCATCGGCACCTTGTACCGGCATTTCCCGACCCGCGACGCCCTGGTTGAAGCGGTGTACCGCAACGCCATTGAGCAGCTGGCGGAAGCCGCTGACAACTTGGGCAAAACACACGAGCCGGTCGAAGCCATGCGCCAATGGCTGCTGCTGTTCGTTGACCATCTGGCGACCAAGAAGATCATGGCGGATGCGCTGGCTTCGCTGGTATGTGGCGTATCGGAGCTTTACGCCGTCTCGGGCGTGACCTTAAGGAGCACGATTGAAACACTCGCGGCGCGTGCGGTGGCCAGCAACGGGATTGAACTCAAGCTCGAACCTTTTGACCTGTTGCGGGCGATTGCGGGTGTCGCCAACCTGACGCCAGGGCCGGAATGGGAGGCGGGCGCAAGGGCCATGGTCGACATCCTGATGGCGGGGATGAGGCGGAATCAGGGGGCTGTTCCCTGATGTGAGGGGAAATGGTGGGTGCCTGCGTTCTGTGGATGCGTCCGCCACGCGCCATCTGTTACACTTTCGCCCGTTTGTGTCACCTTTCCACTGATGAGGCCTGCGATGGAAAACCCCGCTCCCTGGATTGAATACCTGAAACACCCACTGGTGTTGTTTGGCTTGGCGCTGCTGGTGCTCGCCAGCCTGCTGAAACTGTTCCATTCCGACAAGCTTGGTGCCAAAGGCGCGGAGCGGTCGATGGACAAGGGCCTGCTGTATACCTTTGCGGCCGCTGTGCTGATCATTGTGCTGGGCCTCATTTCCAGCATGGCGCAACAGCAAGCGGCATCCGTCGTCCCGCCCAGCGAAGGCGGGCAAAGCCCTGATGCGGTGGGGAATGCTGGGGTGCCAGCGCAGCGGTGAAACCCGTCATGTGCTGCGTCGTGGCTGTTCACGCCGTCCCATGCGCATGATGCAGCTTCCCCCGCACCTTGCGGAAAATCACCAGAATATCGTCAATAAACGTAAACACCGCTGGCACCACCAGCAAGCTCAGGAAGGTGGACGCCACTAGCCCGCCAATCACCACAATCGCCATCGGCTGCCGGAAACTTGGGTCAGCCGCCAGCCCCAGCGCGGTCGGCATCATGCCCGCGCCCATGGCGATGGTGGTCATCACAATCGGCCTTGCCCGCTTGTGGCAGGCATCCAGCAGCGCCGGGACGCGCCCGCTCTGGTCGCGTTCGCGCGCCATCACCGCATAATCGACCAGCAGGATCGAGTTCTTGGTCACGATCCCCATCAGCATCAGCAGGCCGATGACCGCAGGCATTGAGAAACTGCTGCCGGTCACCAGCAGCGCGGCCAGCGCCCCGCCCACCGACAGCGGCAGCGCCGCCAGGATGGTGATTGGTTGCAGGAAGTCGTGGAACAGCAGCACCAGCACGATGTAGATCAGCATCACGCCGATCAGCATCGCCCCGCCGAAGCCGCCGAACAGTTCCGCCATGCGCTCGGCGTCGCCGGAGCTTTGCCGCTCCACGCCCGGCGGCAGGGTTTTCAGCGCAGGCAATTGGTCGACCATCGCCGTGACCTGTCCGACCGGCAGGCCGTTCAGCTCCACATCGATGCTGACATTGCGCTTGCGGTCGTAGCGGTCGATTTGGGACGGGCCGCTGCCAAGCTGGATGTCGGCGACGGCGGCAAGCGGCACGGAGCCGTTGCGCCCCGGAATCCGCAACTGGCGGATGGCGTCCAGGTCGGCGCGCATGGCTTCGTCAAACTGCACCCGGATCGGCACCTGCCGTTGCGGCAGGTTGAGCTTGGGCAAGCGGGTGGAAAAGTCGCCGTTGGTGGCGACCCGCACCACCTGCCCCAGGGCTTCGGTGCTGACGCCGAGTTCAGCGGCGCGGGCGTAATCCGGCTTGATGTGGATTTCCGGGCGTTGCAAGCTGGCGCCGGACACCACGTTGCCGATGCCCTGCACGGTGCGCAGGTCGCGTTCCGCCGCTTGCGCCGCCTTGATCAGCAGGTCGCCATCGTCACTGGCCAGCACCACCTGCATCTTGTCGCCCGCGCCGCCGGAGCCGACGGTGAAGCGCACGCCCGGCAACGGCTTGAGCGCATTGCGGATGTCGTTTTCCACCGCCGTCTGGGTGCGCGAGCGTTGTTCTCGGGTGGTCAGTTGCAGGGTCAGGGTGGCTTTACGCGAATCCGTGCCGCCGCTCATGGCGATGGGGCCACTGCTGACGCCTCCACCCCCGCCGACGGTGGTGAAGACTTTTTTCACGTCAGGTAGCGGCACCAGCAATTGGCGGGCCTGTTCGGCCACTGCGTAGGTGTCCTCCAGCGCAGCGCCGGGCTGCATTTCCAGCGATACGGAGGTCAGCGCGGTGTCGGCGGGCGGCACGAAACCCTTCGGCAACAGCGGTACAATCATCAGTGAGGCCGCAAAGATGGCGATGGCGGCGATCAGGGTGATGATGCGGTGGCGCAGGCACCAGCCGACCGTGCGCATGTAGGCGCGCATGATCCAGCCGTCTTTTTGCTCCTTCTCCGGATGCGGCTTGAGGAAATAGGCCGCCATCATCGGCGTCAGCAAGCGCGCCACCGCCAGTGAGAAGAACACTGCCACCGCTGCCGTAATCCCAAACGATTTGAAGAATTTGCCCGGCACGCCGCCCATGAAGGCGGTGGGCAGGAAGACCGCGACCAGCGTGAAGGTGGTGGCAATGACCGCCAGGCCGATTTCATCGGCGGCCTCCATCGCGGCCTGATACGGGGTCTTGCCCATGCGCAGGTGGCGTTCGATGTTTTCCACCTCCACGATGGCGTCGTCCACCAGCACCCCGACCACCAGCGCCA
>NZ_JAYMYJ010000135.1:0-7729 GCF_035668035.1 Candidatus Thiothrix phosphatis
GTCACGCAAGAAGCCTGATAGTGTAATGTGCCAGCGCCGCCAGAAATCAGTGATGCTGGTCGCCCTGTAGGGCGAGTTGAAATTGATGGGCAGCCAAATGCCAAACAGCAAGCCGAGGCCGATGGCCATTTCTGCATAACCGGAAAAATCAAAATAAATCTGAAATGTGTAAGCCAACATGCCCTGCCAGGCAATTATCGTTTCCAGCGGTTGGGCGGTAGCGGCATTGGCGAAAGCCGGATCGCTGATAGTTGCAAAATGATCAGCTAGCACCACTTTTTTGAACAGGCCAATGCTGAAAAAATTTATTCCCAGGCCAGCCGTCCATAAATGTGTTCTTGTAATGGAAAGTTGTGTAAACTGCGGCATCATTTCACGGTAGTGCATTATCGGCCCCGCAATCAGGTGCGGGAAGAAACTGACAAACAGTAGATATTGGGGAAATCTGAACGGGTTTATGGTTTGGCGGTGAATGTCGACCAAGTAGGCAATCTGCTGAAAGGTGAAGAAAGAAATCGCCAGCGGCAGGGCAACTTCCGTCACGGAACTTCCACCGAAGATGCTGGTCACAAATACAGCATATTTGAACCAACCTAGCAATAGCAGGTTAAAACCGACGCCAAGCGGCAAAGCAAAGCGTTTTCCTTGGCCGATTAGCCGCCCCACGAAAAAATTGCCGGTTACGGACGCCAGCAATAACGGCAGGTTCCACAGGTTCCATTGGCTGTAAAAATACAAGGATGCGAGTGTCAACCAGCTTAAGGCCAAATCTTTCCTGTTGATATAAAACAGGAAGAGAAAGCCAGTCAATGTCACAGGAAGAAAGTGAAACAGGAAAGCATAAGAATTGAATAGCATGATGGGTTTTTTATCAGGGCAATTTGTTCATTTTATGTGATCAACATCACATAATAAGTATCTATACTTATAGTACCCTATTAAACAGGAGTGGTTCTATGGTTTGCAGGAGGTATCCAATGCAACTGATCCGGGCAATCGTTTTTATCTTTCTGGTCATGTTTGGCGCGCTGGCGATGGCGCAGCCCAATGCCCCAGACCAGCCGATCGGGAAGGTTCTGTTTTCAACAGGCGACGCCTATGCTGACCAGATAAAATTGCAGGCAGGCTCACCCATCTATATTGGCCAGACATTATCAACTGGCAATGTGGGGCATCTGCACATCCGCATGATTGATGGGGCTTTTTTAAGCCTACGTCCTACATCATCTGCCAAAGTGGCGCTCTATACGGTTGATCTGGATGATCCCGCCAACACCAAGATCCGGATCGACGTGCAGCATGGGGTTGTGCGTTCTGTCACTGGCAAGGGTGGGGAAGAGAACCATTCGGCTTTTCGTCTGAATACGCCTGTAGCAGCTATCGGTATCCGGGGCACTGATTTCATCGTTTATACGGATGCCATTTCTTCCGTTGTCGACCTGCGTCAGGGCGGCATCGCAATGACCCCGTTGTCTGACACTTGCAGCCCCTACACGCTGGGGATATGTAATGATGGGCAAGCCGTCACCTTGGCAGACCGGGATCCGGGCTTGTTGGCGGAAGTTAGCGCCGCGCGTCAGAAAGCGACCCGCGTCAGCAAGGCAAGTGCAGCGATCGTTCCTGACAAGATTGAGCCTGCTCATCCGGCTGAAGACCAAAGTTTGAAACAGGCTAAAGAAACGCCTGTTGTTATCAGTGCTGCACCAGCAGCGGAAGTGAAAACTTCCGGAACGACCACAAGCGATACGGCTAGTGGCCAAACGACCGATGGGAAGAAAGACGCTTCCTCAACAGATACGAAAACTGCCGCCACGACAACCAGCAGTGACACATCAAAAACTTCTACAGGCTCAACGACAGCTTCAAACACTTCGACATCAGGCTCCGGTTCAACAGGAGAAAGCAAATCCACGGCCGCCACGACAACAGGAACAACGACGAATGAGAGCAAAACCACCGGGACAACGGCATCCACAGGGTCGACAGTAGCTAGCGATAGCAGGACTACAGCCGGAACTGTCGTTACGGGGTCTACATATTCTACAACGTCTAGTCCAACAGCATCTAATGCAACGACTACAGTGACGACTACGGGAGGGACGACGGTGACGTTCGTAACACCTTCCACCTCCACGGCAAGTGCTGGTTCTGCTGTTAGCGCCACCAATGTGGCGACCTCCAGCGCAGGCGCAACCGTTGATGTTGCCTCCATTGCACCGGTGACCGCAGAAGTTGGGGCGAAAGAATCGGTAACGTCTGAATTGGCCAGCCGTGTCATTACCCAAGCAGCTACGGACAGTACGCTCAAAGAAGTTGAAAAGGCAGCGGGAGAAACAGCGCCGACCGTCCCTGTTGTTTCAACCCCACCTGTCGAAGCCAAGGCGCAGCCATTTTATTGGGGGCGCTGGTCTGACTATGTAGAGAAGGGGAATGTGGAGCAGACCATACAGTATCTCAATAGCAAAGGCCGACAAATAGGTGGCAACCAAGTTATGATATTGGCCTCTACTGAGAAGGCGGCTCCTGTGTTGCCCAAAACAGGGGAGATCAGTTTCAAGCTAGACAAGGCGGAAGCACATGTATTGACGGGAAAGGTTCTGCAGGACGCTAGTGTCAGTAATCCTGCCCTCACCGTCAACTTTGACCAGAATAGTTTCAAGACCAGTCTTGATGTGAGTTCTAGTGCTTTGGCCAATGGCACGGAGCACCTGAAAGCTAATGGCACACTTAACCCCAATACTGGGATGTTGCGTGAGGGTATCGTTGATACCAATATGACAGTCTATGGCGAAGTGGCAGATGGGGCTAGCCATGCGGGCTATCTGTTTAATCAGGAGAGCACGGGTATTGTTGGTGCCGCAAGCTTTGTCAAATAGAAGAGGTGGAAAGGGGCGGCTGATTGTTTAGGTATCGTTCAGTTTCCATTGTTTTCATCCTGCTCATGCTGGTTGCGTATGTCTTTACGCAACCAGTTTTCCGCCCCTCCATCCTTAAGCGCCTGGAATACATCGCTTATGACCTGAGAATGCAATTCTCAACTTCCCCTGAAGTGAATGATCCGCGTGTTGTGGTGGTCGATATTGACGACGACAGCATGAAGCGGGTGGAACGTTGGCCTTGGTCACGGGATAAGTTTGCTCAACTGATAGCCAATCTAAAGTTGGATTATCAAGTGGCGGAGGTAGGGCTGGATGTGATGTTCGTGGATCAAGTTTGCAATGGGCAGGCGAACGACCAGCGATTAATCGATATTTTCCACCAATATCCACCTGTTATGGCGTTGTCGCTACAAACCGAACTCAAAGAGGGGGAACCCCAATCCCGTAGCGGCGAGCCTGGCAAAGGGGTGGACTTGCAAGGAATTGGAGGCATTTCGCCAGAACACGCATGGTGGGGGCAGGCATTGGGCTACGTCGGCAATCTTGCCGATTTTCTTGGTTCCGAATCGGCTGTGGGGCATATTTCACCGAACCGCGACCTGGATGGTAAGGTCAGGCGCATCAGCCCTATTTTCCAATGGGACGGGCAATTTTACGACACGCTTTCCATGACGGTTGCACGCCAGTATTTTGGCGCTTCTTCCTTGTATTGGGATAACAGCTTGGATAATTGGCTGGATTCCCCCAAGCTGCGATTGGGTGCCCCTGATTCGCTCATGTACATGCCAGTCAGCATCTATGGCGATGTCCTGATCCCGTATAGCGCTGGAAACCGCTTCAGTGCCTATCGCCGCGTATCCGCCGCTGACATACTGGAGAAAAAGTATCCACTTGATGCGTTGGCTGACAAGTTTGTCCTGATCGGGACATCCGCTACTGGGCAAGCGGATACTGTCGCCACGCCGCTGACAACAGCGTTGCCAGGGGTGGAGGTGCATGCCGCCTTGCTGAGTGCCTTGCTGGGTGGGATTCTTGACCAGCAGCAGCAATTCAAAATTCAACCTGCCAATGAGAAATGGCTACAGCTTGGGGCATTGGTGTTGTTGACAGCCTTGTTATGGTTGGCGGGGCGTTCTGGTGTGTGGGGAATGTTGGTGGCGGCACCGTTATTGCTCATGATTTGGAGTGGGTTCAACTACCTATTGTGGTCTAAATTTAATCTTGCCATTGGTTTCCTGCCGCCTGCTTTGCTGATTCTTGCGGTTATGACTTATAGCATTGTTGCTGACTTGTTGGAGATTAACGCCCGCCATCAGCATGTGCGCAAGATGTTCAGCTACTACCTACCGGCAGTGGTGGTGCAGCGTTTGGCTAATGACCGTACTGGCACGGACTGGCTCAAGGCCGAGCGCCGGGATATGACAGTGTTGTTTGCCGACGTGTATGGTTTCACCTCAATGGCGGAGTCCTTGGATCCGGAAGCGGTGGCTGATATTACCTATCAGCTTTTTTCCAGTTTGACGGAGGTGATCCACCGGCATGGCGGGACGGTGGATAAGTATATGGGGGATGCCGTCATGGCATTCTGGGGTGCCCCATTGCCAGATCAGCATCATGCACTGAACACTGTCAAGGCTGCGGATGCTATGCAAAAGGCGGTCAGGCAGCTGAATGAAACCGTATTTGTAGAAAAGAAAATCAGCATCAGGTTAGGGGTCGGTATCAATAGTGGAACCATGGTGGTTGGCAACCTGGGCTCTTCATTGCGTCACACTTATACGGTCATGGGATCCGTGGTCAATACGGCGTCAGCCATTCAACAGCTTACGCGGCGCTATCAGCGTGATATACTGCTTGGTGAAGAGACGGCCAGCCGTCTGCCGGATTCGATGAGTATTGATCTGGGTTTCACAGAAATCAAAAAGCTTACCCATAAAATCAAAATTTTTGCCTTGAATAGCAGCGGGATGGAATAAAAAGTCTTTCTGTTTTTGGGCTGATGAAAGGACGACGCCCTTGATGTCTTCAAAAATGTTTATTGGGGTTTATACCACGTTGGTTGCTTACCCAGCGTTAGGTTTTGCTGCTTCCTGCGGAGAGGATCCTGATTATGCTTATGGCCTTCAATTGCGTAGCCAGCATTATTTCGCGGAGGCAAAACCGGTGCTGCAAGGCGTGGTGCGGCGGGATCCATTTTGTATGGCAGGAAAATTGGATTTGGCGCTGACGCATTTCAGCCTTGGCGAATTTGATGAATCTGAAAGACTGTTGCTGGAAGTGAAAGCGGCGGCCACCACTATCCCTGATCCCGCCGAAGCAGCCAAGGTACTGGAAACCATCAACAGCCATCTGGATAAAATTCCACAGTTGCGTAAAGAAGTGACATTCCGCTCTTCCATGCAAAGGCTTCAACCGCAGAAGCCACCTCCGAAGTTGCAGGTGGCGGCGTCGGTGGGGGTGGGCGACAATGTCAATGGCGGCTTGCATTTTGACACCTTGACTTTCGGCGTGGACAACGCCACTTATGTGTTGGCGGAGAAAGCGAAGGCGCATGGCGGGAGCTTTACGGATGTGGAAGCCGCTTACCAGCATGACCTGCCTGCTTCAACAACACTGGATGGCACTTTCCGGCTGATGGGCAGTCTGCGTGATAACCATCTGGGGGCGGAGTATGATCTGGGGACATTACGAGGCGGCCTGGATGTTAGGCCAAAAGGGGCGGCGGCAAAGTTGGATACTTCCATTGTTTTGTCCGGCGGAAGTTTTTATCTCGGCGGGGGGCTTTATCGTCAGGATATGGCGTTTGGGACTCAGATTTTACCCAAAATGTTTGGCCGAAAAGTGAAACTCAGCTATCAATTGACAGACAGTGACTACAAGACGGTTGAGGACACCGACTCCCGTTTTCATAAGGTGAACCTTTCAGTCCCACTCACTGCCGACAAGCCCGGACGTAAATTTGGTGTCGGTTTGGACGTTGGCTACCAATGGCCAGAATCCAGTGAACGGTTGGCGAATTATCAGGAAACTTCGGTGCGCCTGCGGGTGGCGCTGGAGCCTCGGCCCAGGCATGCCATTGCGGCAAGCTACGGCTATAGCCAACAGCGTGACGCCGAATCCTATGCAGCAGCCTTTGGAAAGAAAAAGCGTAACCTTGAGCAACAAGTGCTGGATATTGGCTGGTCTTGGCCTGTTGGCAACCGCATCACGTATGAAGCCAATTTTCTGGCCCGCAAGGCCGATTCATCCATCAAGCTGTTTGAAACTTCTTCCGTGGAAGCGACTGCAGGCGTCCGTTGGGAATTGGACTGAGTCAACCCCTTTTATTCTTCATCCAGCATCCGCCGCAATCCCTCCACATTGGTCAGGTAGAGGCTTTTACCTTCACGTTTGATCAACCCTTCATCTGATAGCATGCCCAATGCGCGGGAAATGCTTTCCCGCGTCGTGCCAAGCAGTATGCCGAGATCGTATTGCGCAGGCATGTTCCTGATACAAATAATCTGGTCAGGCCTGGCTTCGGGGGGGATCTGCGCCGTCAAGTATGCAGCCAGCCGGTTGGCGATGTTTTGCTGCTGAAGAACCAGCCGATGCCAGTTGTTTTTACGGATGATGGCCGCCATGTTCTGCATGATCCGGCGTGAGACCAATGGTACGTTATAAATCAGGGCTTCCGCGTCCTTGGGGCTGATGGATGCGATTTCGCTACGGGCGGTTGCTTGCACCGCCGCCGAACGGGGGTAGCCGTCAATGACCGCCAGTTCACCAAAATGGATGGGGGCGTCAATAATCGCCAACGCGACTTCTTGGCCTTGCCGGTTCATATCCAGCATCCGCACTTGTCCGCTCAACAGGAAATAGAGGCGGCGGGAGGTGTCGTTTCTTTCAAAGATATAGTCGCCTTTGCTGACTTGCTCAAAGCGGCATGCTTTCGTCAGGGATTCCATCAGGTCATCAGGTAAACCAGCGAGCAAGGGAACCTGCGCCAGTAATTTGGTGTGTAAAGGTTTGATCATGTGCTATAGACCCCATGCCGCGTGTCGTTTTACATCCTAAGCCAAGCATAGCCGATATTGTACGATAAGTTTTGTTCATTTGCGTTCCGACAGGAACCTTTTTGGCTATAGCCACCCGCCACCAATTTAAAGAAGGGTTTCTGTCTGATGCAATCCCGTAAAATATTGTGAAATGGTATACCGCATTTCGCCATTATGCGCCAGCTATAGTCCGTTTCGGGTTGTCTGCTTAGTAAGTGTACGGTCATACAATAAATTGATCACAATTTGAGCGATTAAATGTTGGATAGTAGGGAGTCTGTCGTCAATTTATTGTTACAAAAAAGAATTTTTCTATTTTGTTGAAGCGTTTAACCCCTAGCTATGCCTCACTTTCCTGACAAAAACAGAAGTGTTGGATAGATGTTATTAATCAAATTTTAGGCAAACTGGCAAATAAATTATTTTTTGTGATTCGAATCACATAAGAACAGCGTCCATATTGATAACTTATGCGTCATGGACAACATACAAATAACTGATGTCCAAAAACTGTTCTCAACCAAGTCAATTTTTAAGGAGTAACACTCTAATGACAGTCGCAACCAATGCCAATGTAACTAAACTGTACATTGCTACTTTTGACCGCGCACCTGACGGCGCTGGCTTGAGCTACTGGGTCAACAACTCCGGCCTGAGCCTGGAGCAGATTGCCCAAAGCTTCTTTGACCAACCTGAAACCCAAACCAAATACGCAGGCGTCGATACCGAAACCTTCGTAAAAACTATCTATCAGAACGTTCTGGGTCGTGAAGGTGAACCTGCCGGTGTTGCTTACTGGGTAGGCGAACTGAA
>NZ_JAYMYJ010000136.1:0-50705 GCF_035668035.1 Candidatus Thiothrix phosphatis
CCCCGGCTCAGGAAGGCATTAGGGCAATGAAGCCCCTTCATTTCGATCCCCACCAGACACAAACCACTTACCCATCTTCATCCACCACAACTGGTTGCGGGCAATTCCTGGATTCGCAGGCAAACATGGATGCAATTTCAGAAGTTTGCGGCATAATCCATTCTAGATGACACAAACTAAACGCCATTGACGTTTAGCGGTAAAATCCATAAAAAAACACCTTGGAGGCTGACGCGATATGACCCTTTTGAGGCGTTCGCCCAATCAGACCGATCGCTGGACCGCAGCCGTGGCGGGCTGGGGCTGGGGCTTTCGGTCGCCAAAGGCCTGCTTGAAATGCACGAAGGGACGATAGCAGCGGCCAGCGCAGGCAACGGGCAAGGCACCGAAATCACCTTCCAATTGCCGTGTGAAGCCGAGTTGCCCGCGCTGACGCAGGCCACAGCCCCCCAGCCAGCCGGAAAACAGGTGCGCATCCTCATTGTCGAGGACAACCTGGACGCCGCCGAGAGCTTGCGCACATTGCTCGAACTGAGCGGTTACGACGTGACCGTCGCCTTTACCGGGTTGAGCGGGGTGGAAGCGGCCAGGACTGTGCGCCCCGACATCGTGCTCTGCGACATCGGCTTGCCGGAAATGGACGGTTTCGCCGTCGCCCGCGCCCTGCGCCACACCCCGGAAACAGCCGCCGCCCGGCTCATCGCCGTCACCGGCTACGCCGCGAATGACGACCGGCAGCAAACCCGTGAGGCCGGTTTTGATGTCCATCTGGTCAAGCCGGTTGACCCCGAAGTGCTCCTGGGGCATCTGGCGGCCTAAGCGCGGAACAGACGGCAATGGCAAACCAGCGGCTTACGCGGGCAGGCAGGTCGCCAGCACCGCGCCCAGTTCCGGCAGGCAAGAACCGCAGTTGGTTCCGGCTTGCAGGCAACGCCCGATGTCCTCCACCGTTGTCAGCCCCTGCTCCGCAATGGCCTTGCGGATGGTCTTTTCCCCAACATTGAAGCAAGCGCAGACAGTGCGCCCCCGGTCTTCCCCCGCCACCGCCGGTTTGCCTGTCAGCAGGCTGGCGCGTTCGGCAGGCGGCAAGGCTTCCTGCACAAACAGGCCCGCCAGCCAGTCACGCGGCGGCAACCATGCGGCGGAAGGGCTGATGAACAGGCAGCTTTCCAGCCGGTCACCGACAAAACGGGCGGCGCGGTACGTGTTGCGTTTGGTGTCCTGGTACTCCGCCCAATTCACATCGCCACCCTGCTGGCAGAGCAACCCACGGGCGAATGTTGCCCAGTCCGCAACCGGGGCACTGCCTGCAAGCTCATAGCGCCAGGCCTGTTCCACCCGTGCGCAAGACCAAAACTCAGCCGCCACCGCCAGCTTGCGCCGTGAAAGCAGGAAGCCATGCCAGCGGGCCGCAAATGGCGCAATCGCCACCGTCGCATGCTTGGCTTCCGGCTGCCCGGAAAGCGGGTCAGTCACCGCCGGGACCAACATGCCGACCCTGGCCGCACTGCCGAACTGGTCG
Organism: Candidatus Thiothrix phosphatis; assembly: GCF_035668035.1. NCBI lineage: Bacteria > Pseudomonadati > Pseudomonadota > Gammaproteobacteria > Thiotrichales > Thiotrichaceae > Thiothrix > Candidatus Thiothrix phosphatis. Next base: position 1,523 of record NZ_JAYMYJ010000136.1, read on the forward strand.
CTCCAGTGCATCGGCACAAACAGGCTGCCGCGCTGCTGGTCACGGCTGGTTTTCACCCGCACCAAAATTTCGCCCAATGCGTTATGGATGCGGGCAATATCGCCTGCCTGCAAGCCCTGGTCACGGGCATCGCATGGGTGGATTTCCACCGTCGGCTCGCTGCTATGCGCCGACAAACGTGCGGAAATGCCGGTGCGGGTCAAGGTATGCCAATGGTCGCGCACCCGCCCGGTGTTCAATACAAACGGGTGTTCAGGGGTGCGGATGGACTGTGGCGGACGCGGTTGCACACTGATGAATTGCGCCTTGCCGGAAGCTGTAAAAAAACGGCCATCGGCAAACAGGCGCGGGGTTCCCTGACCTGCTGCATCCAACGGCCATTGGGTTGGCTCCAGGGCATCGTATTCCGCTATGCCCAAGTTTTGCCATGCGCCGATGTCAAAACAGCGTGTGCCATTATTTTCAAAGGCGGAAAGCGCGGCATGTTCACAGAAGATTTCATGCGCGGACTGGTACGGGAAATATGCGCCGAAGCCCATCGCCCGCGCCACGGCGGTGATGATTTCCCAGTCCTGCCTTGCTTCGCCTGGAACCGGCAGGAAAGGCCGCTGACGGGAAATGGTGCGGTCGGTATTGGTGACCGCGCCATTGCGTTCGCCCCAGGTCAAGGCAGGCAGACGGATGTGCGCCCTATCGACCGTATCGGTATGGCGCACACAGTCTGACACGACCACACACTCACACATCTCTAATGCCTCACGCACCCGGCCCGAATCCGGCAGGCTGACAACCGGGTTGGTCGCCATGATCCAAACCGCTTTGACCTTGCCATCATGGATAGCCTCAAACAGATCCACCGCTTTCAGGCCGGGCTTGCCCGCCATGCGGGGCGCTTGCCAAAAACGTTGCACCAGCTCACGGTGTTGCGGGTTGCCGATTTCCATATGTGCGGCGAGCTGGTTGGCCAAGCCGCCGACTTCGCGCCCGCCCATGGCGTTGGGTTGCCCCGTGAAAGAAAACGGCCCCATGCCCGGCTTGCCGATACGCCCGGTCAGCAGGTGACAATTGATAAGCGCATTGCCTTTATCCACACCGCTGGAAGACTGGTTGACGCCTTGCGAAAAAACCGTCACCACCTTTTCGCAGGTGGCAAACAGGTGGAAAAAGCGCTGCACCGCTTCAATATCGAGATTGCACTGTTCTGCGACGGACTTTGCATCCGGCGCGCTGTTTCTTGCCGCTTCCAGTGCGGCTTTGAGACCCTCGGTGGACTGTGCAACGAATTCCGTCGCAATACGCCCGTCCGCCACCAACCATGCCAGCAAACCGTTGAACAGAATGGCATCCGTCCCCGGCGCAAGCCCCAAATGCAGGTCAGCAAGGTCTGCCGTCTGGGTGCGGCGCGGGTCAATGGTCACGACCTGCAAGGCCGGGTTGGCCTTTTTCGCCTTGACCATGCGCTGGTACAAAACGGGGTGGCACCAAGCGGTATTGCTGCCAACCAGCACAATCAGCTCGGCCTGTTCCAGGTCTTCGTAACTGCACGGCACCAAATCTTCCCCGAACGCCCGCTTGTGCGCCGCCACCGCCGAAGACATGCACAGCCGCGAATTGGTGTCGATATTGGCCGAGCCGATGCAGCCTTTCATCAGTTTGTTGGCAACGTAATAATCTTCGGTCAGCAACTGGCCGGAAACGTAGAAAGCCACCGCATCCGGCCCGTGTTCCGCAATAATGCCCTGGAAACGGCTGGCAACGGTTTGGATAGCGTCATCCCAACTGACGCGCTGCCCGTCGATTTCGGGAAAAAGCAAGCGCTCAGGGTGGTCGAGCGTTTCCGCCAGCGCCGTGCCTTTGGAACACAAACGGCCAAGATTGGCGGGGTGTTCCGGGTCAGGTTTGACGCTGAAACTACCGTTGGCGTCCTGTTGCACCAGTACGCCGCAGCCGACGCCACAGTAGGGGCAGGTGGTTCGGGTTGTTTTCATGAGCTTAATCCAGATTCAGGTAGACCTTTCCTGCTTCCACTTTCGTAGCAAATACATTGGTGCAGCCTTCATCCGGCCCCAGCGCATGGCCGCTGGCAAGGTCAATCTTCCAGTTGTGCAGCGGGCAGGTGACGGTGGAACCGTGCATGATGCCCTGCGACAACGGGCCATTCTTGTGCGGGCAGGCATCGCGGATGGCGTATACCTGATCATCCCGGCCACGGAACACGGCAATATCCATGTCACGGGTTTTAACCACGCGGGAACCCAGCAGCGGGATATTGCTCAACTCAACGACTTCAATCCACTTGGACATAATCTGTTTCTCCAACTCTCTGTGATGGGGTTACGCGATGGTGATCGGGGTGAACTCATTGGCTTCCGCGCCTTCGGCACGTTGCTTCCACGGGTCAACCTGGGCTGGTTGTTGCGAAATCAGGAAGCGTTCGTACAAGGCTTTGCGCTGTTCCGCGTCTTCCATCACCTTCTTGACCTTGTCCAGGCCGACACGCTCGACCCACGGGGCGGTGCGCTCCAGATAGTGCGCGTCTTCGCGGTAGAACTGGCAGAAAGCCGCGCTGTATTCCAGCACCTCTTCCTCGGTTTCCACCTTGCACAGCAAGTCGGTGACGCGCACCTTGATCCCGCCATTGCCGCCGATGTGCAGCTCATAGCCGGAATCCACACACACCACACCGAAATCCTTGATGGTCGCTTCCGCACAGTTACGCGGGCAGCCGGAAACCGCCATCTTGAACTTGTGCGGCATCCACGAGCCCCAGGTCAGCTCTTCCAGCTTCACGCCCAGGCCGGTGGAATCCTGCGTACCGAAACGGCACCAGGAACTGCCAACACAGGTTTTGACGGTACGCAGCGCCTTGCCGTAAGCATGGCCGGACACGAAACCAGCTTCGGTCAAATCCTTCCACATGGCGGGCAGTTGTTCCTTTTTCACGCCGAACATGTCGATACGTTGGCCGCCGGTGACTTTCATTTCCGGCACTTCGTACTTGTCGGCAACATCGGCAATCGCACGCAATTGCTGCGGCGTGCACATGCCGCCGAACATGCGCGGAACGACCGAATAGGTGCCGTCTTTCTGGATATTGCCGTGGGCACGTTCGTTGATGAAACGGGATTGTGCATCGTCCTGGTATTCATTTGGCCAGGCGCACAGCAGGTAGTAGTTGAGCGAGTTACGGCAGCTGGGGCAGCCATCCGGCGTCGTCCATTCGAAGTGGTCGCGCACCGCCTGCATGGTTTTCAGGCCATGCTGAAGGATACCGGCGCGCACCTGGTCGTGAGTGGCATCCGTACATTTGCACAAGGGTTTGCTGGTTGGCGTCTTGTTGTAATCGCCGCCGACAGTATGCGCCAACAGCGATTCGACCAGCCCAGTACAGGAGCCGCAGGAAGCGGAAGCCTTGGTATGGGCACGCACGTCATCCAGCGTGAAAAGCTTTTTTTCGGTGATCGCCTTGACGATGTCGCCCTTGCAGACGCCGTTACAACCGCAAATTTCAGCATCATCCGGCAAGGAAGCCACGCGGGTTTCCGGGTTGTGGCCGGAATCGCCCAGATGCGCCTGCCCGAACAGCAGCGTGTCGCGGAAGGCGGAAATGTCGGTGCCATCCTTCATCAACTGGAAGTACCAACTGCCATCCACAGTGTCGCCGTACAGCACTGCGCCTTTGATCTGGTTGTCCTGCAAGACGATTTTCTTGTAAGTCCCCGCCCCTGCATCCTTGAACACAATGTCTTCGGTCTTGTCATTGCCGATGAAGTCACCAGCGGAGAACAGCTCGATCCCGGTCACTTTCAGCTTGGTGGAAGTCACTGTGCCTTCGTAGCGGGCAATGCCGTATTTCGCCAGATGGTTGGCCGCGACCTTGGCCTGATCGAACAATGGCGCAACCAAGCCGTAAGCAATCCCGCGATGCTGCACGCATTCACCGATGGCGTAGACTTTCGGGTCGGTAATGGTCTGCATGGTGTCGCTGACCACGATGCCGCGCTCGCAGTGCAAACCAGCGGATTTGGCCAGCGCGATATTGGGCTTGATGCCCACGGCCATGACCACCAAATCGGCCTCGATTTCAGTGCCGTTTTTGAAACGCAGGCCGGTGACACGCTCTTCGCCAAGGATTTCGGCAGTGTTATGTTCCATCAGGAATTTCATGCCGCGCTCTTCCAGCGACTTTTGCAGCATTTGTGCGGCTGGCTTGTCGAGCTGGCGCTCCATCAGGATGTCAGGCAGGTGGATGACAGTTACATCCATGCCCTGCTTGATCAGGCCATTGGCAGCCTCCAGCCCCAACAAACCGCCGCCGATGACAGCGGCTTTCTTGTAACGGCGGGAAGCATCCAGCATGGCGTCCACGTCCTTGATGTCGCGGAAACCAGTCACCCCCTGCTTGTCTGCGCCCGGTAATGGCAGGATGAACGGCACGGAACCGGTCGCAATGATCAGGCGATCATACTTGGCAACGGTTCCATCAGCGGCAATCACTTCACGGCGCGCACGGTTGATTTGCTCGACCTTCTTGCCCTTGTGCAAGGTGATGTTGTTTTCCACGTACCAGTTTTCATCGTTGAGCATGATCTGCTCGATGGTCTTTTCGCTGGCGAGTACCGGCGACAGCATGATGCGGTTGTAGTTACCGTAAGGCTCTTCGCCAAACACCGTGATGTTGTAATGATCCGGGGCAAGCTTGAGCACTTCCTCAAGGGTACGTACACCCGCCATCCCGTTGCCGATCAGCACCAAATTTTCTTTCAGCATTTTTGCTTCTCCTGAAAACAAAAAAGCCCTGAATCTCCGGGCCGTTTTCAGGCTTGAGATTCAGGGCTTCGTTACCCGTTGGTTGTCATCACGCGACGGTGCGTGGGGTCGCTGCGGATGGTCGCCGTTGACCGGTGGGCAGCAAGTGAAATTTGCTCTGCAAAACTTGTGCCAATAGCAAATCCCAGCGAAATCGGGCTTTTTCAGGGGAAAACGGCTAAACCCACGCTCCACCTTGGGGAATAAATGCCAATCCTGCATCGCTATAGGGCAAAACGGGAGGAACAGGCAGGCTTCAGGCTCACGTTTGAGTTTTCCATATATGAAAATCATGGATGGGTACTTTTCAACAACCCAAGCTAGAGCGCGCCACACGAAGTTGACCAGCTTGACAAGCCACATCACGTACATACAATGTAACGATGATACGGTTTGAATGGGATACCAAAAAAGCAGCAGTTAACCTAAAAAAGCATGGCATCTCCTTTGAGGAGGCACGATCAGTTTTCTATGATGAATTTGCTGTCCAATTTTACGACGATGGTCATTCAGATAACGAAGATCGATTTTTGATGCTTGGTTTGAGCCGTGAATCCAACATATTGCTTGTTTGCCATTGTGAACGTGATGATGGTCAAACCATCAGAATCATCTCCGCCCGCAAAGCCACCAAGAATGAGCGCAAACTTTACAAAGGTAGCACGTCATGAAAGCAGAATATGATTTATCAAAAATGAAGTCCCGTAAGAATCCTTACGCCCAGAAATTAAAAAAGTCAGTGACTATACGTTTAGGTGAAGATGTCGTTGATTACTTCAAAAACATGGCTGAAGAATCGGGTGTCCCGTATCAGAGCCTGATCAACCTTTATCTACGTGATTGTGTCCGGCAACATCGAAAAATTGATATTTCGTGGATGCCAAACCAAGCTTGAAAAAATCAAAGACCAACTGGCTTACCCCGCAAATAGTGGATCACGCTAAAAAGCAAGGATTCCTTCCAACCGGTCTACCCCACGAATAATGCACTGCACCAAAATAGCGAACAATTACCTATCAAGGTGCATGCCAATTTTTTCGAAAAATCATAACTATCTGTTTTTATTGGATACAAGACATGGCACGATAATTGCCTGAATACCCACAGGCAGTCAACGGCGACTGCCCTTAAAGTGACTCCTCCTACCCTGTGCAGTGCTGCGCAGGATTTTGGGTAAAGATGCCCTGGTTTACTGTTGGTTCCTCTCCTCCCCAACAGTAGCCAGGGCTTTTTTTTTGGCCACAGAAAAGGTTTTTCACCATGTGAAATGTATTTCGGTCGAAACCATGACCAGTCCACAGACGCCAGGATTCCCCTTATTTTTTGTATTTGTTATGTTTTTTTATGAGGTGATGCACTATGAGCAGCAACCCTTCTGAAAAGTTCAACTTACTGGACTTTTCCAAAGCCAATATCCGCACCCTGCATCTGGGGTGGTTCGCGTTCTTCGTCAGCTTCATGGTGTGGTTTGCCCATGCCCCGCTGATGCCCTTTATCCGTGAGTCACTGCAACTGACTGACCTGCAAGCCAAGCTGTTGCTGACCCTGAACATTGCCCTCACCATTCCCGCGCGGATCGTGGTGGGGATGATGGTTGACCGCTTTGGGCCGCGCATCATGTTTGCCGGGATTCTGGTTTTAGGCGGGGTCATCAGCATTTTCTTTGCGATGGCACAGGACTACCAACAACTGGCGTTGACACGCTTGCTGGCGGGCATGGTTGGCGCGGGTTTCGTGGTCGGCATCCGCCTGATCGGGGAATGGTTCCCAGCACGCCAAACCGGCATTGCCCAAGGCATCTACGGCGGCTGGGGCAACTTCGGTTCTGCGGGTTCCGCTTGGTTATTGCCGATTATCGCCACCACCATCGGGGCAGAATTTGGCTGGCGGGCAGCAATTATCATCACCGGCATCATCTCCATTGTTTACGGTTTGATCTACTACTGGCGTGTACGTAATACCCCGAAAGGCTCCACCTACTTCAAACCGAAAAAGACCGGCGCACTGGAAGTCACCAGCGGTTTCGACCTCGTGCTGTACATGATCATGAATATCCCCATGTACGCAGCGTTGGCGATGCTGGCGGGCAAACTGGCCCCTGGCCTGATTTCCGTTGAAGCCGTCAACGTGATTGATGGCATCCTGGCCGCGACTTACCTGTTCCAAGCGTGGAAAATCTGGGAATTGAACAAGCACATCCTGAAAGAGCCCGTGCCAGAACTGCAACGTTATTCATTCGCCCAGGTGGCCATCCTGGACTTGGCGTACATGGTCACCTTCGGCACGGAACTGGCTGTCGTTTCCATGCTGCCCATGTTCTACGTCGACATGTTTGGCCTGGATAAAGTGACGGCGGGCTTGCTGGCGGGTTCTTACGCTTTCATCAATCTGGTGGCGCGCCCCATGGGTGGCCTGATCAGTGACAAGTTTGGGCGCAAGATCACCCTGTTGATCGTGTTCATCGGCATCGGCGCAAGCTTCATGCTGCTGGGGCAGGTCAGCAAGGAATGGTCAGTGCTGATGGTGATCGCGGCGGCCACGCTGGGCGGCATCTTCTCCAAAGCCGGTTCCGGCGCGGTTTACGCCATGGTGCCCTTGATCCAGCGCCGCCTGACCGGGCAGATCGCGGGGATGGCGGGCGCTTACGGCAATGTGGGCGGTGTCGTGTTCCTGACCGTCTTGGCCAGCACCAACCCGCAAATCTTCTTCATGACCATTGGCGGCACGGCATTATTGGTGCTGGCATTCGTTGCCGTATTCCTGCGTGAACCCAGTGGCACCATGACCGAGGTGTTGCCGGATGGCACGGTACAGATGATTGAGCTGAAATAAGCACGGGGATCGCCATGAGCCAGAATCTCGCCATTACCCTCGGACAGCATTCCATTGCCGGAACCAAACCCGACAATGACGACTTCTACGGGGCCATCACACCCCAAGGCAATGCCCTGGACAGCAAGGGCATCGCCGTGGTCATTGCTGACGGGGTAAGCGCGAGCGAAGGCGGCAAGGAAGCCAGCCAAGTGGCGGTCAAACAATTCCTCAGCGATTATTACAGCACACCGGATTCCTGGACGGTCAAGACGGCCATCAATAAGGTGGTGGGCGCGTTGAACCTCTGGCTATGCAGCCAGGGGCAACGCCAGTACGGCGGGACAGGCGGCATGTCAACCACCTTCAGTTGCCTGATCCTCAAGTCGCATACCGCGTATCTTGCGCACGTCGGCGACAGCCGCATCTATCGCTGGCAAGGCGGCAAGCTGGAATGCCTGAGCAAGGATCACCGGGTGCACTTCAGCGGGGAACGCTCCTACCTGACCCGCGCCCTGGGGCTGGACACCAGCCTGGAAATGGATTTCCGTGTGCTGGAATTACAGCAGGATGATGTCTTTATCCTGAGCACCGATGGTGTGCATGACGTATTGCCGGATGCTTATCTCGCTGAATTGCTGCGCCAGCATGGCCATGACCCACAACAGTGCGCCGAACACCTGGTGGAAACCGCCTTGCAGGCAGGCAGCCAGGACAATATCACCTGCCAGGTCGTGCGCATCGGGCAACTGCCTGAAGTCAACCGCGAGGAATTCTACCAACAGCTTGGCAGGCTACCCTTCCCGCCTGACCTGAAGGCCGGGCAAACGCTGGATGGCTACCGGATCCTGCGGGAGTTGAACGCCACTTCGCGCAGCCAGGTTTATCTGGCGGAAGACACCCTGGAAGCCGGAAACAAGGTCGTCATCAAGACCCCCTCGCAGAATTTCAACGATGACCCCGCGTATATTGACCTGTTTTTGCACGAGGAATGGGTTGCCCGCCGTTTGAACTCCCCCCACCTGATCAAATTGCACGACACTGGCCAACGGCAACAGACGTTTCTCTACAGCGTGGTGGAATACGTTGAAGGGCAAACCCTGCGCCAGTGGATGCGGGACAACCCTGACCCCAGCGTCACCCAGGTGCGGGCAACGGTTGACCAGATCGCCCGAGGCCTGCGCGCCATGCACCGGCTGGAAATGATCCACCAGGACTTGAAGCCGGACAATATCCTGATCGACCAGCACAACACCCTGAAAATCATTGATTTTGGCTCCACCCGCATTGCGGGCCTGCTGGAAATCCAGAGCGTGCTGCAACACAACCATATTGTCGGCACCGCCAGTTACTCCGCCCCGGAATATTTCAAGGGAGCACGCGGCACCAACCGTTCGGATATTTTTTCGCTGGGTGTGATCGCCTACGAAATGTTCACCGGCCAGTTGCCGTTTGGGGAAATCGAACCGGAGCGGGCGCACAAAAAGAAATTCCAATATACCTCGGCCTGCCTGCACAACCCCAAAGTGCCGGAATGGGTGGATGCAGCCCTGGAAAAGGCGGCGCACCCTAACCCAAACAAACGCTACGATTTGCTATCCGAATTTGTCGCCGATTTAACCAAGCCAAATGACAGCCTGCTGGCATCCAGGCAAAACCGCCCGTTGCTGGAGCGCAACCCGTTGCTGTTCTGGAAATGGCTGGCGGCGCTGGAAGCAGTGGGCATCCTGCTGTTGGCGTACCAATTGCTCCACTAGCGCGCCCTTTTGCTACCCGCCCCTGAGCTGGGGCAACGCAATATGGTTGCTGCCCATCGCAATCGGCTGGCTGGCTTCATGCAACACCCATGGCGTCGTGCAATCCAGCATGGGGATTTCATCGCCAGTAGGATAAGGGTAGCCCAGCGCATCCGCCGCCTGCCGGTAGAGTTCAGTCCGGTAAACGCTGGCCAGCAAGGCGTTTTCATCGGCGACTGGCTCGGCAAGCTGGCCCGCCGCCAGCATCTGGCGCAGGAAATAGCGCCCATGCGAACGCCAGGGGAAGTTGGCGGCATAACGGGCAAACACATTGAAATCGGGCAGGAAACGCTCCGGCTCATCGGCAGCGTAGCGGTAACGCCCCAGCAGCGGCGCACGGATCAGCTCCAGCGGGACATCCAGATACTGCGGACACGCCAGCATTTCCGCCAGCTTGGCCCGGTTGTGCCGGTCATCCGCCCAGACCGCCGCTTCCAACAGCGCCTTGACCAGCGCCAGATGCAGTTGGGGATTGGCTTCCGCCCAAGCCTGGGTGACGCCCACCACTTTTTCCGGGCCGTTATGCCATAGGCCATAGCTGCTGACGGCGACGCAACCCACACCGCGCTGCACGGCGGCCTGATTCCAGGGTTCGCCCGCACAATAACCGTCAATTTCCCCAGCCGTCAGCGCACTGACCATCTGCGACGGCGGGATCACCCGGACTTCGACATCTTGGCCGATTTCCAGCCCACCATCCTGCAACCAGGCGCGCAACAGATAGTAATGCTGGGAAAAGGGGTAAACGCAGCCCAACACCAGCTTGCGCTGCGGCCCGCGCCCCAGCAGCGCCTTGAGTCCGGTGGCGCGCAGCGGGCTGGTGTGCAGGTATTCGGGAAAGTGGGTGCGCACACCCTGCATCAATGCGCTGGAAAGGGTAATCGCGCTGCCGTTCAGGCCAATGCTGACAGCGGTCTGCATGGGGATGCCCAGGCCGTCGATGCCGAGGGTGGCCGCCAGCGGCATCGGGGCCAGCATGTGGGCGGCATCCAGTTCGCCAAACGCCACCCGGTCGCGGATATTCGCCCACGACACTTCCCGCTGGAGCGTGACGTTCAGGCCGTATTTCTCAAAAAAACCGCGTTCCTGTGCCGCCACCAAGACGGCGCAATCCGTCAGCGGCAGGAAACCGATGCGCAAATCCTGCTTCATCACGGTTTGCCCCCCAACAATGCCATGGCGGCGACGAAGTTGCGGGCAGCCTCGCCGATTTTCATATTGCGGTCCATCGCCATCTTGCGCAGGAGCTGGTACGCCTCCTCCTCCGTCAAATTGCGGTGCTGCATGAGGATGCCCTTGGCCTTGTCCACGTCTTTACGGTCTTGCAGGCGAGTTTTGTAATCTTCCAGCTCATCTTTAAGTTTCTGGTGTTCCTGGAAACGGGCGATGGCGACTTCCAGCACCGACTTCAGGCGTTTGCCAGGCAAGTCATCCACGATGTAGGCGCTGACCCCGGCGCTAATGGCGGCGCGGGTGGTGTCGAGGTCGCTTTGTTCGGCGAAAAACACGATGGGCTTGGGGATTTCCTTGCTGACGGTGCGCAACGACTCCAGGGTGTCGCGGTCAGGGCTCTGCATGTCGATCAGGATAATATCGGGCTGGTGCTGACGCACGGCGGCCAGCAGGTTTTCATCCTGGGCGATACGGACTGTATGGATATAACCCGCCTGATGCAGGGCAATTTCGAGGCTGTCGGAACGTTCCGGGTCGTTGTCGACCAACATGAGCTTGTGCATGGACACCATTCAAGCAAAACCAGATGGCAGTAATATGCAAATCTTGCGCCACAGGCAGGGAAAACTCCCCCTGCCTTGCACAGGGGGAGCGCAGCGGAATTACAGCTCGAACGCGGGCAGTTTTTTCCCAACCAGCTGATGTTTGAGCGTCACGTATTTCGGCATGCCGTTTTCGTATGGCGGATAGTCTTCGCCTTCGATCAACGGTTGCAGATAATCGCGGCAGGCTTCGGTAATGCCGTAGCCGTCTGCGCTGATGTATTCCATCGGCATCATCTTTTCGACATTGGCGATGTCTTTCAGCTCACCGGAACCAATGTGCCACTTGTAAGGCTTGTTGGAGTCGCGGATAACTGCTGGCATAACGGAGTTTTTGCCTTCCAGCGCCAGCTCAACCGCCGCTTTGCCCAAGGCGTAAGCCTGTTCCACGTCGGACTTGGAAGACAGGTGGCGCGCCGCACGTTGCAGGTAGTCAGCCACCGCCCAGTGGAATTTGTAACCCAGCGCATCCTTGATCATGTTGGCGACAACCGGGGCCGCGCCACCCAGTTGCGCATGGCCGAAGGAGTCACGGGTGCCCTGTTCCGCCAGGAATTTGCCGTCAGGATAATGGCAGCCTTCGGAAACGACGATGGAGCAATAGCCGTACTGTTTCACCTTGGCGTCGACTGCCGCCAGGAATTTTTCCTGATTGAACTCCACTTCAGGGAACAGGATCACGACCGGAATATCGTTGTCGGCATCAGCCGCCAGACCGCCTGCGGCGGCAATCCAGCCTGCATGACGGCCCATGACTTCGAGCACGAAAATCTTGGTGGAAGTGGCGCACATGGAAGCCACGTCATAGCTGGCTTCGCGGGTGGAAACCGCGATGTATTTGGCGACGGAACCGAAACCAGGGCAGTTGTCCGTCACCGGCAGGTCATTGTCGACGGTTTTCGGCACATGCACCGCCTGGATCGGGAAACCCATGGCGTCAGACAGTTGGGAAACTTTCAGGCAGGTATCGGCGGAATCGCCACCACCATTGTAGAAGAAGTAACCGATGTCATGCGCCTTGAAAACTTCGATCAGGCGTTCATATTCGCGCTTGTTCTTTTCCAGGCTTTTCATCTTGTAGCGGCAGGAACCAAACGCGCCGGAGGGGGTATGGCGCAGCGCCGCCACATCCGCATCGGAAATCTTGCTGGTGTCGATCAGGTTTTCCAGCAAGGCACCGATGATGCCGTTCTGGCCAGCGTAAACCGTGCCGATTTTGTCTTTGTGCTGGCGCGCGGTTTCGAGCACACCGCAGGCCGAAGCATTGATGACGGCGGTCACGCCGCCGGATTGTGCGTAAAAGGCATTCTTGACGGTCATATCACAAACTCCTCTATGCGATCTCTCATATCTAACGTGTGGATTTAAGCTGTCGGAAAATTCTTTTTGCGCTCGCTCTCATGGTCAGCCTGCAAACGCAGCAGGTAGAGCACGCAGTCACCCAAATCGGCATATTCGTCAATGCCCGTTCCAAAGCGGTCTTTGACGGAATAGAAAAACTGTGAGCGGTAGCGGCTTTCACCGCTCTTGGCGAGGACAAACTGACAATCTTCGTGCTCCCAGTACATTGCGGGGCAGGCAGTCAGCTCGCGGTCAGCAGGGGACAAACGGATTTCGACTTCGACTTCTTCGGCTGTCACTTTGCCCTTGCCCCAACGTTCATCGATGGTCTGCTGGATGATGTGCTTTTCGAGGTCGGTCAGGTCAGGGATTTTGGCCATAATACTTGCTGCTTCTGGTTGTCAGTGCATGGTTGCGCCCGGATCAGCACCCGGAGCCCCAGATGGGATGCCATAACGCATTTCTTCCGCTGTGGCGTCGCGCACCGCCAGCACCTTGACGTGGAACTTCATGGTTTGCCCCGCGAACGGGTGGTTGCCATCCAGCGTGACGGATTCACGGGTGACGCTGGTGATGCGGAATGTCTTGGTGTCGCCGCTTTCATTTTGGAACTGGACTTCCTCACCTACCCGGCGGAAGGGAGGCGGCACATTGTCAGTGGCTTCGGTAAAGATGAGGCTGGGGTCAGATTCACCCCAGGAACCAACGGTTGGCGGGACATCCGCCGCAACCTGATCACCGGCACCGCAACCGACCAACGCCTGTTCCACGCTGTCATACAAACGGTTGTGCATCATGAACACCATGTTGAGCGGAAGGTCCACCTGTTCAACCACCTGGCCACTTTCATCGGTGATGAAGTAGCTGAACTGGACAACCTTGCCTGCACTGATTTTGTTGGGGGAAGCCATTACAATTCCTGTCACTGAATGTGGATGTGGGGCATCGGAGTGAAACCCCGCACCCCACCAAAATCTTAACCCAATGCCGCGAAAATCTGGTCGCGGATTTCATCAACCTTGCCAATGCCCTCGATCCGGATGTAGCGCGGCGCTTTGGCGTCGCCGGAAGCCACCCAGTCAGAGTAGTACTTGATCAGCGGGGCAGTCTGGGAATGGTAAACCTCCAGACGCTTCAAAACGGTTTCTTCCTTGTCATCATCACGCTGGATCAGGTCTTCGCCAGTTTCGTCGTCCTTGCCTGCAACCTTTGGCGGGTTGAACACAACGTGATAAGTGCGGCCCGAAGCCACATGCACGCGACGGCCACTCATGCGGCGCACGATTTCCGCATCATCAACCGCAATTTCCACCACTGCATCAATGTCAACCCCTTGGGTTTTCAGCGCGTCGGCCTGCGCCAATGTGCGGGGGAAACCGTCAAACAGGAAGCCGTTCTTGCAATCGTCTTCCTGAATGCGCTCCTTGACCAAACCGAGAATGATGCCGTCAGAAACCAGCCCGCCCGCATCCATGACTTTTTTGGCCTCAACACCCAGCGGGGTGCCAGCCTTGACAGCCGCGCGGAGCATATCGCCCGTGGAAATTTGCGGAATGCTGTATTTTTCTTTGATGAAACCGGCTTGTGTCCCCTTGCCTGCACCAGGACCACCCAACAGGATGATTTTCATAAAATAACTCCTCCATAAAATTTTTAACTGTGGGCAAAAATCAGGGCATCCTAAGATGCCCTGATCTTGGCCTAGACCGATGTTACGGCCTAGTGCTGTTGTAAGGCAACCCGCTTAGTGGGCGGCAGGCTTAAACAGCTTGGATTTATCAACCAGATCCTTATGGGCGCGTTTGAACACCGTCCAGGTCTTGGTATTTTTGTCGTAAACGGAGTTAACGAAGCAGTGCCAATTTTCTTCATCAACGTAGTTGTGGTCAGTGCGGTAGTAGAAGCCAGGGTAACGTGACTCTTCACGGAACTGGATATGCTTCATGTGGGCTTCCGCCGTCAGGATACGGTGGTAGTTTTCCCACGCACGCAGCAGTTCGTGCAGGTCTTTCGCACGCATCTTCAGCGCATCTTCTTTCAGCATGCCCAGTTTTTCTTCCGCAATGCCCAGCATGATGCCATTGGTGTTGTAGTAAGTGGCAACACCTGCAACATACTCGTCCATGATTTTTTGCAGACGGAACTGCAACATGCGAGGCGTGATGTAGTGCGGGTTCACATCAATCGCGGTGGTGTAGTCCTTGTGCTCCATAAAGGTGCGGACTGGACGGTAGATTTCTTCCACCAGCGAGTCGACGGAAGTGTCCAGCTCAGGTTTCCAGTCCTTGTTGTCGATGACGAACTTGACCATTGACTGAGCCGCCAGACGGCCTTCAGTGTGGGAGCCGGAAGAGAACTTGTGGCCAGATGCGCCCACGCCGTCACCTGCGGTGAACAGGCCCTTGACGGTGGTCATGCCACGGTAACCCCAGTTCCAGCCTTGTGGCAGGTGAGCCGGGATTTTGTCCTTCTCAGGATGCTCTTCAGTGGTTGGCGCGCCAACGTCGTCAGGGCCTGAAGCCCAGATGCCACAGCAACCGGAGTGTGAACCCAGCAGGTAAGGTTCGGTTGGCATCAGCTCAGAGTTTTTCTTCTCTGGCTCAACGTTCTCACCCACCCAGATACCGCATTGGCCGACGCACATGTCGAGGAAGTCTTCCCACGCTTCTGCTTCCAGGTGTTTGACTTCACGAGGAGACAGGGTTTCACGCAGTTTGGCAAGGGCGGTGACGGTATCCATGTAGATAGGCCCGCGACCTTCCTTCATTTCCTTCAGCATCAGGTGGTTACGCAAGCAAGAAGCTGGAACCGCAGCTTGGCCGTATGGAGGGTAGTCATTCAGCAGCTCTTTGTTTTTCTGCATGTAGACTTCGCCGTAAGCATTGGTTGCCTGAGCTTTGAACAGCAGGAACCATGCGCCGACAGGGCCGTAACCGTCTTTGAAACGTGCCGGAACGAAGCGGTTTTCCATCATGGTCAGTTCGGCACCGGCTTCAGCAGCCATGGTGTAGGTGGAGCCTGCGTTCCATACCGGATACCATGCACGGCCTTGGCCTTCACCAACGGAACGTGGACGGAAGATGTTTACGCAACCACCGGCCACCAGCAGGCAAGCCTTGAATTTGTAAACATAAACTTTGTCTTCACGCACGGAGAAGCCAACCGCGCCAGCCACACGGTTTTTGTCATTGGCGTCGTTGACCAGCTTGACGATGAAAACACGTTCCTGGATGTTGTCGGAACCCAGCGCTTTCTTGGCGGCTTCAGCAACGATCCATTTGTAGGATTCGCCGTTGATCATGATCTGCCATTTACCGGAACGGACAGGTTTGCCGCCGTCTTTCAGCAGTTTGCCGCCTTCTTTTGGCCAAGTTGCGCCGTCAACGCGCTCGCCATTGTCCAGTGTTTTCCAAATGGGCAGACCCCATTCTTCGAACAGGTGGACGGAATCGTCAACGTTACGGCCCAGGTCATACGCCAGGTCGTCACGGGTGATGCCCATCAGGTCGTTGGAAACCATGCGGGCGTAGTCCGCTGGGTCTTGCTCGGAACCGATGTAGGTGTTGATCGCGGACAGACCTTGCGCAACCGCGCCAGAACGGTCCATCGCCGCCTTGTCCACCAGCTTGACTTTAATGTCAACGCCAGCTTCTTCTTTCGCCGCCTGAATCCACGGCATGATTTCGTATGCAGCACCGCAAGCCGCCATACCACCGCCGATGAGGAGGATGTCCACTTCTTCCTGGACAACCTCTGGATTACCAAATGTACCTGCCATTTGTCTTTCCTCAATAATCTAAATCGTTAAAAATGAAGCGTTTGTCAAGCAAGCATCACTTGCAGATCAGCTCGTCAGGGTTGCCAGAGCGGTAGCCGCCCATCACTTCGCGGGTCAGCAGCGCCTTGCCCAGATTGGCCAAGGTTGCTTTTGGCTTGCCGCCGTAGCAGTCGATGGAACCTTCCGGCGTGGTGCGGATCGGGAATTTGAAACGCTTCATGGTGCCGTTACGGAATTTGATGGACCACATGATGGAGTCTTGGCCGCGCAGAGGCTGCACAGAACCACCGAGAGGCACGACGTCAGCATAATGGCGCGCTTCGATAGCGTTCTGAGGGCAGATTTTGACGCAGGAATAGCATTCCCAGCACTGGTCTGGCTCCTGGTTGTAGGCGCGCATGGCGTGGCCAGTGGCGGAACCGTCCACATCCAGCTTCATCAGGTCGTGCGGGCAGATGTACATGCAAGCGGTGCGGTCACCACCTTTGCAGCCATCGCATTTGTCAGTACGTACAAACGTAGGCATTGTGTAACTCCTTCAAAACAAGTTGTATTGCTACATTACGGTTACAGAACTCAACCAGCGGCGGTGCGGCCCCTCCCCAGGAACTCACCCTGCCGCCAGAGATCACATTGCCGGACAGCCTTATTTCGCCGAATGCCCGGTCATTTTGATTTCGACCTTTTCGGTCAAGGTGGCGTAGTAAGCCTGCAACACTTTCGCCACCTCCGGACGGCTGAAGGTGGCTGGCAAATCCTCGCCGTCGGTCAGCATCTTGCGCACCTTGGTGCCAGACAACAGCACACGGTCAGCGGCTTCGTGCGGGCAGGTTTTCATGGAGGCCATGCCGCCGCATTTGTTGCACCAAAACGTCCAATCGATTTTCAGCGGCTGGGTTTCCAGCGCATCCGCCGGGATTTCGTCGAAAATATGGTGCGCGTCAAATGGGCCGTAGTAATCGCCGACACCCGCATGGTCACGCCCAACAATCAGGTGCGAACAGCCATAGTTTTGGCGGAACAGCGCATGCAGCAATGCCTCACGCGGCCCTGCATAACGCATGTCAAGCGGGTAACCGGCCTGGATGACCGTGTTTTTGACGAAATAGTTGTCGATCAGCACCTGAATGGCTTCGGAACGGACATCCGCCGGAATGTCGCCTGGTTTCAGCTTGCCCAGCAGGGAATGGACCAGCACGCCGTCGCAGATTTCCACCGCGATTTTGGCCAGATATTCGTGGGAACGGTGCATCGGGTTGCGGGTTTGGAATGCCGCGATGGTTTTCCAGCCGCGCTGATCGAACTCGGCGCGGGTTTCCGCTGGCGTCATGAATTGCTCGCCGTACTCATCCTTGAACGTGCCGGTGGAAAGCACCTTAATCGGGCCTGCCAGATTGACTTCGCCCTGATCCATCACCATCTTGACGCCTGGGTGCTCCAGATCGGTGGTCTTGTAAACCATCATGCACTCGTGCGCCTTGTCGATGGAGTACTTTTCCGTGATCCGCATGGTGGCGAGGACACCACCCTGCTCATCACTGACCAACGCGACACTGTCCCCTTCCTTCAACCCTTCAGCGGCGGCCAGATCAACAGACAACGTGATAGGAATAGGCCAGAACAAACCACTGGTCATTTTCATGCCATCACAAACGCCCGCCCAATCGGCTTTGCCCATAAAGCCCACTAGCGGCGTGAAGCCGCCGATCCCCATCATGATGATGTCGCCAGCTTCGCGGGATGATACTTGGATTTGGGGGAGAGTGGCTGCGCGAGCTTTTTCAGCTTCCAGTGCAGCGCCTTCGAGCAGCAGCGGCTTGAGTTCGCCACCGCCATGTGGTGCTACTAATTTTGACATGGGTGTGCGTGTTCCTGGTCAATAAATTATCATCTAAAGTGACCAAAGCATCACCTATTTAGTGATAGAAAATTTTCATTGGCCACTGACTTGAAATTTAGAACACGAGCACTTTATACACTTTCAGTGCATAAACCAATGCGTTTCTTTCTGTCGTATCATAAGTTAAATTTATTTTAATGAGAGATAAGCACTTATATTTCATGTATATAAGTAAATCTTGATATTCTTAATAGCAGCTCAAATACCAACCTACCCTATTGCTCGGGTATTTGCAATTCACTGAATCTAATTCATGTTTTGGCTTTTGCCCGACGTTGCAACCAGACATCCAAACCCTGTGCGTTCAATTCACCATCAACCGCCAGCAGATCCCGTATATCCCCTTCAGGCAGGGTGCTGCCATGCCCAGCTATCTCTTCAAGCCAGGTATGGAAAATTTGCTTTTTCAAGGTGCCGATGCGCCCTTCTGGTGCATTTTCTTGCTGTATTGCCAAGCGGCTGAGTGAATCGATGCTGGCACGCAATTTTGGCATCAACCCCGCCACATCCGTCACCCGCCCGTAATGCGTGAGCAACATGGCGGATGCCTGCAAGCCTTCCAGTTTGTCAAGGCTGGCATGCCACTGTTCCGGAGAAAACGCCACCGGCGTGGTCGGGGCGAAAATCCATGGCCCATTGGCGGTGTCAAACTCCCGGTAGGCAATGCCGAACGTGTCGCCGGTAAAGCAATGCCTGCTCTTGTGATCGAAAATGCAGCCATGGTGATTGGCGTGCCCAGGCGTGTCGTAAAAGCTGAGGGTGCGCCCATTGAGGTCAATGGCATAACCGTCCGCCGCCACAATCACCCGCTGCTCAGGAACCGGAACCAGTTTGCCATAATCCTGGCGGAACCCTTCCTCCCCGTACACAGCAATGGCCCCCGCCCGCAATCTGGAGGGGTCAATCATGTGTGGCGCACCTTTGGGATGGACAATCAAGGACGCATCCGGGCAACGCGCCATCAGCTCACCCGCGCCACCCGCATGATCCAAATGCACATGGGTAGGGATGACATAGCGCACATCACCGGCTGACAGGCCAAGCTCCGCCAGCACCTCCATCAGCAAGGGGATGGTGTGGAAGGTGCCGGTGTCAATAAAAGCAGCCGCATCCCCTTCCCGCACCAAATAACAGGCCGCCATCTGCGGGCGATACAAATCCGTGTCAATACAGTAAATGCCATTGCCCAAGTCCTGGTAGCGTGCCGCCATGGTTTCCCCTCCTGATAAGTCTGGATGCTGCATTGCAACAGTATACCCCGGAATGAGGATAATTGCCGCGCCTTGGGGCGATTGGCGTATAATCGTGATTCCACAGCAACACAGTCAGATTTCCAGGAGACGCCTATGGCCCGCACACCTTCTACCATGCTGGAACTGGGTACGGACGCCCCCGATTTCGCCCTGCCGGAACCTGCCACTGGCCACATCATTGCCCGCAAGGATTTCGTGGGAAAACCGTTGCTGGTCGCCTTCATCTGCAACCACTGCCCCTATGTGATCCATATTCGTGAAGCATTCGCCCATCTGGCGCAGGAATACCAGCAGCGCGGCGTCGCCGTGGTCGCCATCAACGCCAATGACGCCGCCAGTTACCCGGATGACAGCCCTGAAAACATGGCGGCGGCTGTGCAGGCGCATGGGTATGCCTTCCCTTACCTGTATGATGGGCCGCAAACGACGGCCAAGGCTTATAAAGCCGCCTGTACGCCCGATTTGTTCCTGTTTGACGAACAGCACAAGCTGTTTTACCGTGGCCAGTTTGATGACGCCCGCCCGGGAAACGCCGCGCCGGTGACCGGCCACGACTTGCGGGTGGCGCTTGACCGCCTGTTGGCGCACCAATACCCACCGGCTGACCAAAAAGCGTCGCTTGGCTGCAACATCAAATGGAAAGCTGGCAACGAACCTGATTATTACGGTGCCTGATCACAATGAAACGTCCTGAATTGCTTGCCCCAGCGGGCACCCTCAAAGCCATGCGCCACGCGTTCGCCTACGGTGCGGATGCGGTCTACGCCGGTCAGCCGCGCTATTCCCTGCGGGTGCGCAACAACGAGTTTGACCACGCCAACTTGGCGCTGGGAATCCGCGAAGCGCATGCGCAAGGCAAACAGTTTTACGTGGCGGTCAACATTTCCCCGCACAACAGCAAGCTGCGCACCTTTGTGAAAGACCTTGAGCCGGTGATCGCCATGCAGCCGGATGCGCTGATCATGGCCGACCCCGGCCTGATCATGCTGGTGCGGGAACATTGGCCGGAGATGCCGGTGCACCTTTCCGTGCAGGCCAACACCGTCAACTACGCAACGGTCAAATTCTGGCAAAATATTGGCCTGAGCCGCATCATCCTTTCCCGCGAGCTGTCGCTGGATGAAATCGCCGAAATCCGCCAGCAGTGCCCGGACATGGAGCTGGAAGTGTTTGTGCACGGCGCGCTGTGCATCGCCTATTCCGGGCGCTGCCTGCTCTCCGGCTACTTCAACCACCGCGACCCGAACCAGGGGACTTGCACCAACGCCTGCCGCTGGGAATACAAGACCACCGAGGCGGTGGAGGCAGCGGAAGGCAAATACGTGCCGAAAGAAGCTGTGTTGTCGATGGATGCTTTCAATCAGGCACAAAGCTTCGCCGCCTGCGGCAATCAGGAGCGCCACCCGCTGGCCGACAAGGTGTATTTCCTCGAAGAAACCAACCGCCCCGGCGAGCTGATGCCGGTGTTCGAAGATGAGCACGGCACCTACATCATGAACTCCAGGGATTTGCGCGCCATCGAGCATGTGCAGCGCCTGACCGAAATCGGCGTGGACTGCCTGAAGATCGAAGGCCGCACCAAGTCGCATTATTACGTCGCCCGCACGGCGCAGACCTACAAGCAGGCGATTGACGATGCGCTGGCCGGAAAGCCGTTCGACCCGCAATTGTTGGGCGTGCTGGAAAACCTTGCCAACCGGGGCTACACCGACGGTTTCTACGAACGCCATCACACCCACGAATACCAAAACTACATACAGGGAGCCTCGCAAGGCCACCAGCAACAGTTTGTGGCCGAAGCCATGCGGGTCGACCGCAGTGGTGGCTGGATCGAAGTGGACGTGAAAAACCGTTTCTGCGTAGGCGACCGGCTGGAGTTCGTCCTGCCTGGCGGCAATAACCGCGAACTCGTACTAGACTCGATGCAGACCCTGCAAGGCGACAGCATTGAGGTTGCGCCCGGCAGCGGCCACAAGGTGCGCATCCCACTGCCGCAAGGGGTGGATGCCGATATGATCCTGATCAGCCGGTTTTTGTAATGCTGCATGCTTTGGTGATCCTTGCCGCCATCCTGACCTGGATTGTGACGCAGAACATGATGTACGCCGCCATTGTGCTGGTGGTGGGTTGGGTTACGGCCTCCATCGTGGGGCGTGTTTTGCTGTGGGGATTTTACCTGCTGATTGCGGGCGGCATGATCTTGTATGGTTACGCCTATCTGACGGAACAATCCTTTATGAAACTGCTGTGGCGCATTTTGTTCTGAAACAAGCGCCTAATCATGCTGCTCAATGATGGAGCCGCTATCCGTATCCAGTTGCACCTGTTCCAACATCCGCCCGCGCAGGATCGCCCGGCCATGCCGCCGTTCCACCCCCTGTTGGCTGTATTCAAAACCGTAAATGCGCCGCAGCACCACCTGCCCGTAAGCATTGCGGGCTGGTTTCAGGCTTTCCAGCGCCACCGTTTGGTCCAGGAACTGCACATTGATTTCCCGGCAGGCGCGGATGGCGGCGGCGACCGCCCGTTCACGCGCATTCAGCGAGTCCAGCCAGAACCACACCCCCAGCGCGATTAACCCCAGTAACAGCAGATTTTCCATTCTTGCCCTTGAAAATAGTAGAATGCGCCTATTATTACGGAAACCCGCCAACAGACACAAAACCAAGAGCGTATATGGACACACCGAAAATTGCACAAAAGCCAACCACGATCGCCTTCATCGGGGCTGGCAACATGGCGCGCAGCCTGATCGCTGGCTTGTTGCAGGATCAGGCCAATGTCGCGCTGCGCGTGGCCGACCCTGACCAGTTGCAACTGGACGCCATCCGCCAATACTGGCCCAACGTGCTGGCCACGACTGACAACCTGGAAGCCATGCAAGGCGCAGATGTGGTGGTGCTGGCGGTCAAACCGCAGATCATGCGCGAAGTCGCCGAAAAACTGGCGGAAACCGCCCAGCGCAGCCGTCCGCTGATTGTTTCCATCGCCGCTGGCATCCGTGAACCGGCCCTCAACCGCTGGCTGGGCGGCAATTTGCCGATTGTGCGTTGCATGCCGAACACGCCCGCGCTGGTGCAGACTGGTGCCACCGGCCTGTACGCCAATGCACACACATCCGACCTGCAACGCAGCTTGGCGGAAAGCATCCTGCGCGCTGTCGGCGTCACTTTGTGGTTTGCAGATGAAGACAAACTGGACGCGGTGACCGCCGTTTCCGGCAGCGGCCCGGCCTATTTCTTCCTGATCATGGAAGCGATGCAGGCAGCAGCGGAACAACTGGGGCTGCGGGCCGAAGACGCCCACTTGCTGATCGTGCAAACCGCCTTGGGGGCAGCCCGGCTGGCGCTGGAAAGCAACGACCAACCGGCCGAACTGCGCCGCAAGGTGACATCCAAAGGCGGCACCACCGAAGCAGCGCTGCAAGTGCTGACCGACGGTGGCCTGCATGACTTGTTCGCCAAGGCATTGCAGGCTGCCGACAGCCGCTCGCGTGAACTGGCTGCGGCCAATAGCTAAACAAACAGGGGATATTTCATGCAGGCATTACAGAATGTAGGCGTCTTTTTGGTCGAAACTTTGTTTTCACTGTACATCGGGGCAGTCCTGATCCGGTTTCTGCTGGCTTGGTCACGGGCGAATTTCTATAATCCGCTGTCACAGTTCCTGGTCAAAATCACCAATCCGTTGCTCGCGCCATTGCGGCGGCTGATCCCGGCAATCGGCAAGCTGGACACGGCCGCGATCGTCCTGGCTTTGAGCCTGATGATTATCAAGGTCTTCCTGCTGCTTGGCTTGCAGGGAAGCGGTGCCAATCCCCCGGTAGTGTTGATCTATTCCGTGGTTGAATTGCTGAAGATGGTGATCAACATCTACATCTTCGCGCTGATCATTCAGGCGGTTCTGAGCTGGGTGGGCAATAGCTACGGCAACCCGATGGCGGACATACTCAACAGCCTGACTGACCCGATCCTGCGGCCGATCCGTAACATCGTGCCGACGATCGGCATGATCGACCTCTCGCCAATGGTTGCGATCCTGCTGCTGTATGTCGCACTGATCCTACTCCAGTCTTTTGGACTTTAGGAATCGGCGGAATGGTAGGTTTTTATCACTGGGAAGGGGAAATGCTGCACTTGTTTGTACGGGTGCAGCCTAAAGCCAGCAAGGATGAGCTTGCCGACATCCAAGAAGACCGTATTCGCATCCGTATTACAGCACCACCCGTTGATGGCAAGGCAAACCAGCACTTACTGAAGTTTCTGGCAAAAACCTTTGGGGTGGCGAAATCAAACGTGCAAATAAAGGCTGGAGAAACCGGGCGGAACAAACATCTTTGCATCAACGCCCCGGTCAATTTGCCGGTAGGAATTATAAGAAACGAGTAACGGATTTTCCGTTACTCGTTTGGCTGAATTAGAATTCGCGTCTGCGGAAACCACCACCATCACGATCACCGCCACGTCCACCGCGGTCGCTACGGAAACCGCCATCACGGTCACCACCACGCGGTTTGAACCCACCACGGTCGCCGCTGCCGCGTGGACGGTCTTCGCGTGGTTTAGCTTCGTTAACTTTGATGTTACGGCCCTGAACTGCTTGTTCATTCAGGCCATTAATAGCTGCTGTGGCTTCAGCGGCATTAGGCATATCAACAAAACCGAAGCCCTTGGATTGCCCCGTCATTTTGTCTTTGATCATGCTGACACTGGACACGTCGCCATAAGCGCCGAACAGTTCACGCAGTTCATTTTCGGTAATTTTATAGGGCAGGTTGCCAACGTAAATATTCACTGTTTGTCATCTCATAAAAATCGTGCGCTGTTTGGGAATTTACGTTGGCAGGTAACCAGTCACACGAATTACCTGATAACGACCGGCCAGGGTGGCCCGATTGGTTATGCACTTTGAAACCTGCAAGTCGAGCGTGGTAGCGGTAAGCAAGCGCACGAAACTCTCAAGTATCAGGCAAGTTCTTAGCAGTGTACCCGAGTTTTTTAACGCTGGTAACAAAAATCGGATAATTGTACTGTTAAATTTTTATGTCGCCTAACGTCCCTGCCAGATAGGCTTGCAGGAAGCTGTCAAAATCCATTTCCGGCCCACGTTCCAACGCTTCCTGGCGAGCCAGGGATTGCTCGGCAAGGCGCTGAAATTCAAGATTTAATTCTGGCGTCAACTGGCGGTGCAGGAAGTAGTCGCGGTGCTCCTGCGACTTGCGGCTTGCAAACGCGAAAAAGCTTTCCTGGCGGTCACGCATAATCTCCAGCATCCGTGCCGAAGGCGTAAGGTCGGGGTTCCAGGCAAGCTGGGCCTGACTGTCAAGGCAATCGGTATAGCAGTCCTCATCATGGACGGCATTCAGCATTTCCGCCACCGGACGCATGGCTTCCAGCAGCTCACGCGCCTTGTCGCGCAGCAACACGCTGTTGCCCAGACAGTCCAAACGTGTTTCCGGGCTGCGCCCATGATGCGCAGTCAGCATCTGATTATGGTTGATGGCGTAAAACTCATCCGCCGTCACCAACGGGCTTTCCTGCAACAGGCAGAAATGCATAAACACTTCCAGGAAAAACAGCTGCCTGCGGCTTATTCCCGCCGGATGGAACGCATTGACGTCAATCGAACGCAATTCCACATAGGCGATGCCACGGCTTTCCAGCGCATCGGTAGGCTTCTCGAAGCCCTCCAATGGCTGCTTGGGGCGCACCGTGCTGTAGTATTCGTTTTCGATTTGCAGGATATTGGCGTTCAACTGACGGTATTCGCCCTCCACCTTGACGCCGATTTCAGCGTATTTCGGGCAAGGCGTGGCGATGGCGTGACGCAGGCTGCGGACATAGGTTTCCAGCGTGTTGTAGCAGACTTTGACGCCAGTCTTGCTTTCCTTGCTGTTGGTGTAGCCGATATTGCCCATACGCAGGGAGGCACCAAACGGCTCGTATAACGTGTACTGGTTGAACTCCTCCATCCCCTCCGGCATCGCCCGGTCGCCCAGGAAACTTTTGCAGATGGCGGGTGAAGAGCCAAACAGATAAATGATCAGCCAACCGTAACGTTGCAGGTTGCGCACCAACGCCATGTATTGGGCGTCACGAAACTCACGCAGGCTGCCGCTGTCGCCTTGCATTTCTTGCCAAGGCCGCCAGAACGCCTCATCGATCGAATAGTTGAAGTGGATGCCAGCGATCACCTGCATGGTCTTGCCGTAACGCCATGCCAGCCCCTGCCGGTAGATGTGTTTCATGCGTCCGGCGTTGGAGTTGCCATACTCGGCGATGCGGATGCTGTCCTCGCCGTTGAGGGCGCAGGGCATGCTGGTTGTCCACAACAGTTCATCGCCCAATTGCTGATAGACGAAGGTTTCGACATTGAGCAGGAAATCCAGCGACTGCGCCGCCCGTTCCTGGGGAGGCGTAATCAGCTCCAGCAACGCCTCGGAATAGTCAGTGGTGATCCACGGGTGGGTCAGGGCGGAACCTAGCGCCTTGGGATGATCCCGCTGCGACAGCTGGCCATTGCTGGCGACCCGCAGGCTTTCTTTTTCCAAGCCGGTGCGGGCATTTTTCAGGTAGGGGTGAAGACGGTTGGTTGCAATAGCGCGCAGACGTTGTTCCAGCAAGCTGTACACGTAAAACTCCTGATTGTTTCGAGGGGGAATTACAGCACAGAAATCCAATAAAACAAATTTCCGGACTTTGTCTGCCTGAAAAGCCTTGCCGGATGTTGTTGTAATGCAACAAGACACGTTAAGATGGGGCCAGTCCATTTTGTTTACATTTTATTAATACGTTTTAAACCATGAAAAACCTCTCCATCCATCCGGCCTTATTGGCAAGGCTGCTATTGGGTTTGTCCGCCCTCCTGTTTCCTTGGCTGGCCCAGGCCAGTGAAACCGCTGCTGAAATCCCCCAACTGACTGGCACAGGGCTGGGCATCACCGCCTTGATCCTATTTGTTTTTGCCTACGCACTGGTGGTTGGCGAAGAACACTTGCACATGCGCAAATCCAAGCCAGTCATGGTGGCGGCAGGCATTATCTGGGTGCTGGTGGCGATCGCCTACGAATCCATCGGGCAGCTCGACCGCGTGGAGGAGATGCTCGACCACAACCTGTTGGAATACGGCAAGCTGCTGCTGTTCCTGCTGGCGGCGATGACCTACATCAACACCCTGGATGAACGCCGCATGTTCGCCGCCTTGCGCGCCTGGCTGGTGTCACGGGGATTTTCGCTGTACTGGATTTTCTGGATCACCGGCCTGCTGTCTTTTTTCATCTCGCCGGTGGCGGACAACCTGACAACTGCCCTGCTGATGGCTGCCGTGCTGGTGGCGGTGGCTTCCGACCGGCCGCAATACGTGGCGATGGGCTGCATCAATATCGTGGTGGCAGCGAATGCGGGCGGGGCGTGGAGCCCGTTCGGCGACATCACCACCCTGATGGTGTGGCAAGCCGGGCTGGTGAAATTCCAGGAATTTTTCGCCCTGTTTATCCCCTCCGTGCTCAACTGGCTGGTGCCCGCGCTGATCATGTCGTTTTTCATTGAAAAGGGCCAGCCGAAGCCATTGAGCCAAGCGGTCAAGATTCGGCAAGGCGGTTTCGTGATCCTGGGGTTGTTCATTGCCACCATTGCAACCGCCGTCATGTTCCACAATTTCCTGCACCTGCCGCCGGTGCTGGGCATGATGACTGGCCTGGGCGTGCTGAAACTGTACGGTTGGTATCTGAAAATTTCCGATGAAGACACCTCCAACAACCTGGATGATGGCCAAGTCGGGCGCTTCAATATTTTCACGCACCTGCAACGGGCGGAATGGGACACGCTGATGTTTTTCTACGGCGTCATCCTGTGCGTCGGCGGCCTCGGCGCATTCGGCTATCTGGCGCTGGCGGCGCAGGCGATGTACATCGACCTGGGCGCAACCTGGGCGAACGTGCTGGTGGGCGTCCTGTCCGCGATTGTCGACAACATTCCGGTCATGTTTGCGGTCATCACCATGCACCCGGACATGTCCCACGGCCAATGGCTGCTGGTCACCATGACCGCAGGGGTCGGCGGCTCGTTGCTGTCAATCGGCTCCGCTGCGGGCGTGGCGCTGATGGGCCAGGCGCGCGGCCTGTACACCTTTTTCTCCCACCTGAAATGGACTTGGGCGGTGGCGCTGGGCTATATCGTGAGCATCTGGGCGCACCTGCTGATCAACGGTTCCCTGATGTAAGCGGGAACCGGCAATAAAAAAGGGGCTTTCCAGCCCCTTTTTTCATTTGAACACCACCGTCTTGTTGCCGTCGACGAACACCCGCCGCTCGATGTGCAGCTTCACCGCCTTCGCCAGCGCGCTGTTCTCCAGGTCACGCCCCAGCGCCGCCAAGTTGTCGGGCAGGAAGGTATGGTCAACCCGTTCCACCGACTGCTCGATGATCGGGCCTTCATCCAGGTCGGAGGTCACGTAATGCGCGGTGGCACCGATCAGCTTCACCCCACGGTCATAAGCCTGATGGTAGGGGCGCGCACCCTTGAAGCCGGGCAGGAAGGAATGGTGGATATTGATGCACATGCCTTCCAGCTTGCGGCAGGTCTCATCCGACAGGATTTGCATGTAACGCGCCAGCACCACCAGCTCCGCCTGGGTTTCGGCCACGATGTCGAGCATGCGCGCCTCCTGCTCCGCCTTATTGCGCTTGTCGACCGGCAAACAGACGAAACGGACACCTTCGCGCTCAACGATGGAACGCAGGTCTGTGTGGTTGGAAATGACCGCCACCAAATCCATATTCAGGTCGCCCTTGTTCTTGCGGTACAGCAGGTCAAGCAGGCAATGGTCGGCCTTGGACACCATCATGATCACGCGGGTCGGGCGTTGCGCGCTGCTGATCCGCCAGCGCATATTGAAGCCGCCCGCGACCGTGGCGAACTGCTGGCGCAGCTCATCGATGGCGGGCGACAACGCCGCGTCCGCCCGGAACATGATGCGGCAGAAAAATTTCTGGGTGATTTCATCATCATACTGCGACATCTCGGCGATATAGCAGCTGGCCCCCGCCAGAAAGCCGGTGATGGCGGCGACAATCCCCGTCCGGGCCGGGCAGGTGACGGTAAGGATATGGTTTTCTTGTTCTTGCATGGAAAAATCTTCACTTCAATGGATAAAGCCTGCGCCATTCTAGTGGGATTTACCGTGCAAATGAAACGGAAAGCCGCCGCAGGCGCATGAAAATTGCTTTTACCAAGCTGGCGGCCGACAATTCGCCCTTTCCGGCATCCAACCACTGACGGCCACCATGAGCAAAAAGCGCGACATCCCGGTATTCGGGCACCCCCTGATCGAAACCCACTGCCACCTGGATTACCTGGAAGGCGCGGCGCTGGAACACGCCCTGCAAGCCGCCCAGGCCGCCAACATCGAACGCATCATCACCATCGCCGTTTCCCCCGACAATCAGGACAAAGTCATGCAACTGGCGCAGCAGCATGAACAGGTCTGGGGCACGCAAGGCGTCCACCCGCACGACGCCGACGCCTATACCGACGCGGTGGAGGTGCTGATCCGCGCCAACGCCCGCCATGAAAAAATCCGCGCCATCGGTGAAATCGGGCTGGATTATTACTACGACCATTCCGACCGGGCGCAACAGCGCGCGGCGTTCGAGCGCCAATTGCAGGTCGCCATCGACCTGGACATGCCGATCGTGGTGCATACCCGCGATGCGGATGCGGACACCCAAGCCATCCTGCGCAATTTCAGCGGGCGGATGCGGCGGCGCGGCGTCATCCACAGCTTCACCTCCGGGCGGGAACTGGCGGAATATTGCCTGGGGGAAGGCTTCCACCTTGGCTTCAACGGCATCAGCACCTTCAACAAGGCGGACAATGTGCGTGAGATCATCGCCCTGACCCCGCCGGAACAAATCCTGTTCGAAACCGACGCCCCCTACCTGACGCCAGTCCCGTACCGGGGGCAGAAAAACGAGCCGAAATACCTGCCCTTCATTGCCGAACAGGTGGCGCGCGTCAAGCAAGTGCCGGTGGAAGAATTGTTGCCGCAAGTCTGGAAAAACAGCATGGAACTGTTTTTCCAGCAATAAGCCGGATTTGCGCCATGCTTTTGCCAGCAAGCGCCGGACACCGTATAGTGGCCGCCAACCTCCCCCCTGCCAGAAGGAAACGGACATGAAAACCATCACCACCCTGACACTTTGCCTCGCCATGCTGGGCGGCTGCTCCTCATCCTCCGACGCCAACCCAAAACTGACCGCCGACAACACAACCACCGTCATCCGCGTCAAAGTCCTCGGCACCAAAATGCAGCCTGACCCGGTGGAAACCCGCATCCGGGAACTGGAAAAGGATGGCAAACTGAAAGTCTGGGGCGTGCGCGAATCCTGGCCGCTGCAATTCGACATTGAAGGCTCCGCCCCGACCATCGCCGAAGTGCAGGCTTTAAACAAAACCCCCTGATTTCCCCGCATTTCCCGAACTTGTCCACGGGCGCAAGGTCTACTGGGATGGACACACCGGCAGGAAAACAGGCATCGCTGGCGTGTCGAATGACTCATAAACATCCCAGGGGACACCATCATGAAACGATTGCTTACCACTGTATTGCTGGCCGCCAGCCTGAGCGCTTGCGCCCTGCCGCCCACCCCCGGCACAACCCCGACGCTGACATTGCAAGACACCCAACTGACCGCCCTGCGCACGCTAATGGGCCTGATGCCCAGCAGCCCGTTCACCGTCAAGGTGTTGGACCAAGACCGCAGCAACACCCTCAGCATCGGCGACATCGCCATCCTCTCCGGTGGCATCACGGCTGGGGAAATCAGCCGCCGCACCCTCAGCGCCAGCGACATCCAGACCATCAACGCCAACCTCAAGCCCGACTACGGCAGCCTCGCCCAGCAACTGCTGGCGGTCGAAACCCAATGGCGGCAAAAACGCCCGAGCCATTACGCCTACACCTTGCAACGCTCCTGCTTCTGCACCCCGGAAGCCCGCAAGCCGCTGGAAATCCGCGTGTTCCGGAACACCGTGCAACAGGCCACCATCCTACCGGACGGCAAGCCGCTGCCCAAAGCCCGCAAGGCCGAAGCGTTGACCATCGACGAGCTGTTTGAGGTCGTCCGCCGCGCCATCAACAACCAGGCCGCCTCCATTGACGTGACCTACGACCCGCTGTACGGCTTCCCCACCACCATTTTCATCGACCAGGACAAAATGATCGCGGATGAGGAAATCAACTACGCCGCCAGCAACTTCAAGATCGCCAGCGGCCTGAAACCCAAACAGTAAGGGCTGTTTCCCGCGCAGGGGCGCAATATCCCGCGTCCCTGCACGTCATTTTCCCCGTTTCCCGCCCGCCCGTATTACAATGCGCGCCTTCACAACAACAATGAAATGCCCGGATCATGCCGCAAACCACTGAATTGCTGACTACCCTGAAAAAGCTGCTCAAGCGCCACAACAAAACCTATGCGGACGTGGCCGCCCGCCTGGAACTGTCGGAAGCCAGCGTCAAGCGCCTGTTTTCCGAACAAAACCTGTCGCTGCAACGGCTGGACGCCATCTGCGGCCTGCTGGAGCTGGAAATCGCCGACCTGGTGCATGAGATGCAGGCGGAACACGCCAAACCGATCAGCGGACTCAGCCACGCACAGGAAAAGGAAATCGCCGACGACCTCAATCTGGTGATGATCACCGTGTGTGTGCTCAACCGCTGGTCATTGCAGGACATCACCCGCCATTACAACTTCAGCGAAACGCAGGTCATCCAGCGCCTTGCCCACCTCGACCGCCTGCACATCATCGAGCTGCAACCCGGCAACCGCATCAAGCTGCTGGTGGCGCCCAACTTCAAGTGGCGCGATGACGGGCCGATCATGCAACTGTTCCGCGCCAAAATCGAAAGCGAATATTTCCGCACCACCTTCACCCGTGACAGCGAGCAACTGATCGTGCTCAACGGCATGCTCAGTGACGCCAGCAACGCCTTGTTCCAACGCAAGATGGCGCAACTGGCCAAGGATTTCGACACCCTGAGCAAAGACGACGCCTGCCTGCCGATTGGCGAACGCAAAGGCTCCACCCTGTTGGTCGCCATCCGCGACTGGGATTATGAACGGCTGTTCGGCGGGCAACGCAAGCTATGAACCGGCGGATTTACAGCCAAGGCTGGGACGGCTACGAACTGATCGACGCAGGCGGTGGCCACAAGCTGGAGCGTTGGGGCGATGTCATCACCATCCGCCCCGACGTGCAGGCCTATTTCCAGCCCGGCCAGCCCGAAGCCGAATGGCTGGCGCGGGCGCACTGGCGTTTCCTCGCAACCGGCAACCAGAGCGGCCAATGGCAGTCCCTGCGGGAAGATGCGCCGGAAAAGTGGCAAATCCGCTGCCGCCACCTGCGCTTCCAGCTTGAACTGACCCGCTTCAAACACCTTGGCCTGTTCCCGGAACAGCGCGCCAACTGGGATTTCATCACCGCCAACCTGCCTGCTGACAGCCGTTTCCTCAACCTGTTCGCCTACACCGGCGCGGCTTCCTGCGCTGCCCGCAGCACCGGGGCGGAAACCCTGCACGTCGATTCGGTCAAGCAACTGATCACCTGGGCGCACGCCAATATGGAATTGAGCGGCCTCACCGACATTCAGTGGGTGCGCGAAGATGCCCTCAAATTCGCCGAGCGCGAACACAAACGCGGCAAGCGCTACGACGGCGTCATTATGGACCCGCCCGCCTGGGGGCTAGGCGCCAAAGGCGAAAAATGGAAGCTGGAAAACAAGCTGGAGGCATTGCTGGCGGCGGCACAGGGGCTGCTGGCGGAAAACGGTTTCCTGATCCTCAACACCTATTCCCCCGCCATCAGCCTGCCGGACATCACCCATTTGGCCCATCGGTATTTTCGCCCGGAACATTGCGAAATCAGCGAGCTATGGATGAAAACCACGACCGGCAAAGAGCTGTACTACGGCAACCTGTTGCGGGCGCGCCGTTAAGCCAATTCGCTGAAGCTCAGGCCGTATTTTTGCAGGTAAACCCGCAGGCGGTGCGAATCGTTGCTGCTGGCGCGCTGGGTGCGGCTGACATTGAACAGTACGCGCCCGGCTTCCGCCAGACTTTTGCTGGCGCGGCACACGCGCACCACCTCCGCCAGTTGCGCCTTGTCGAAATGGTCCATTCCGGCCAGCGTTTCTGCCGCCAGCACTGCCTGCAATAGCTTTTCGGCGCTGGCGGCGGGCGTTTCCTGCTGAAAACCACCCCAGTCGTAACGCAACCGCCCGATTTCCCCCGCGACAATGCCCTCCGTGATGCGCCCGCCGCTGGCCAGCGTCGCCATGCGGGTGATGCTGGAATTGAGGTCGCGGAAATTCGCCCGCCAACTGGCTTCCGCCGAGTACGCAAACGCGAGGTACTGTTCCCGCGCCGCCTTGTTGAAGCTGGCCTTGTGGCCAACCTTGCGGGCGATTTGCTGAAGTTCGTATTCGATATTCGGCTCCAGGTCTTCCAGGCGTCCGCGCAGGCCGGGCAGCTGGTAAGTCCACAGGTTGATGCGCGCCAGCAGGTCTTCGCGGAATTCGCCCACCCGCACCTGCTGGAACAGGTCGCGGTTGGTGCCTGCAATCAACTGGAAATCGCTGCTGGTTTCTTTGTCACTGCCGAAGGGGGTAAACACCTTGTCCTCAATGGCGCGCAACAGCATGGCCTGTTCATCCAGCCCCAGTTCGCCGATTTCATCCAGGAACAGCAAGCCCTTGTCGGCTTCGCGCAGCAGGCCGCTGCGGGCGGTGAGCGCGCCGGTGAACGCGCCTTTCACATGGCCAAACAGCGCCGACATCGCATTGTCGCCGCGCAAGGTGGCGCAGTTGGTCTCCACCAGTTTGCCACTGACCTGCCCGCGCTGTTTTTTCAGCTCGAAAATGCGCTTGGCCAGCCGCGACTTGCCCGCCCCAGTCGGCCCAGTCAGCAGGATAGGCGCGGCGGAGCGGATCGACACCTGTTCCAGTTGCGCAATCAGTGCATTGAACGCAGCGTTGCGAGTTTCGATGCCACCTTTGAGGTAGGCCACGCCTTCCTGCGCCTCACGTTCAAAGCGCGAGGCGATCTGGTCGTAACGCGACAGGTCGAGGTCGATGATCTGGTAGGTTCCCTGCACGCCCTCCCTGCTCGGCGAGGTTTGCAGCAGCTTGCCGGGGATGTAATTCGCCTCGGTGAGCAGGAACAGGCAGATTTGCGCCACATGGGTGCCAGTGGTGATGTGCACGTAGTAGTTGCATTGTTCCGGCTCGAAGCGGTATTGGCGGGTAAAATCCAGCAACTGGCTGTAAACCTCACCGAAATCCCACGGGTTGGCGTAATTGACCACATGCGGCGCCAGGCTCATCCCAGGGCGCAGGTCGCGCATGTCGCGCAGGGTAATGCCCGCCAGTTCCGCTTCATTTTCATGGTGGATCAGCACGAATTCGTCCACCGCAAATTCTGGGTGCATGAGGATGCCCACATTGGGCCGCCAGTGATTCCAGCGGCGTTTCCCCAGACCTTGCTGGTCCAGGCGGGCACCGAGGATGCCGATGACAACGTTACGCTGGCCCATCTGGCCTTAGCGCCACTTGTACGTCAGGCCGACCTGCCCGCCCCAGACCGTGCTGTTTTCCACAATCGGGCTGTCGGTGATCTCGGAGCCGTAGCCGGTGGCGTTCACATCGCCCACCAGCGTCCAACGGGCATCCAACGGCTGCTCCAGCCTGACCCCGGCTTTCAGCGCCAGCGCATCACCCGCCTGATAGGCAGGGCGGCCAGCTTTGGCCTCATCCGCGTCCACGCCGACGTAGTAATCCGTCATGTCAGACGACAGCCACTGCCCTTCCAGATAGGGGCGCGCCGACAAGCTGCCTTGGGCAGGCGCGATGGAATTCAGGGTATAACGCAAATGCGCCTGGGTGCCCTTGTGCGCCGCCACATCCTGGCCGACTTCGGCGTTCACCACCCCGGAAGGCAGCTTCCAAGCCCCACCCAACCGCAGGTTGATGGCGCGGTCAAGGTCGTGCATATCGCGCAGTTGCGGGCTGTCGCCACGTTTGTAATCCCAGTCGTCGACACCTGCGCCGACATAAAACTGCTGGGCGTCGGTTTTGCTGACAGCCAATGTGGCCCCGGCAAGGTCAAACCCGTCCTGGTCGCGCGACAGCACATCAGCGTTGATCCTGGTGTCGCCATCCACAAACGGGGACTGGCTGAAGTTGGCCCCCAGCCCCAGATCAGACGGCAGGAGCGCAGCAAGGTCAGCCAGCGCGGCGCAGGGCACCAATAACAGCAGGAATGGCAATTTGGTTTTCATGGCAGCACCTCATCAAGAGTCAATCATGCCCACAGTGTAGCACAGCCAGGGAACCACATAATTTTATGCCCTATCAATAAGGTTACAGGCATATCCAAATAAATAGCCAAAGGCCGGAACCAGAATCGCCACAACTTCGCCAACAAAAACATTTATTTTTATCTTTCAACATATTAAGTCGTAACAAACGGTATTGGCACAGGCGTTGCTCTAGGATTCCTATCCACAACGGACAATGCAATGAGGAATACACCATGACCATCACCGGCAACTACGAAGTTTTATACGAAGAAGGCCACGCCCCGGTCAAAGCCTGGACACGCGGCGTCACGTTCGACGACAACGCCAAACGTCAGGTGCTGAACATGGCGCAGATGCCCTTCATCCACAAATGGGTGGCGATCATGCCCGACGTGCATCTGGGGAAAGGCGCAACAATCGGCAGCGTGATCCCCACCCTTGGCGCGGTGATCCCGGCGGCGGTCGGGGTCGATCTTGGCTGCGGGATGATGGCGGCGAAAACCACCCTGACCGCTTCCGACCTGCCTGATTCGCTGGAGTTGATGCGTAGCGCGATTGAAAAGGCCGTACCACACGGGATTACCTTTGGTGGACGCGACAAGGGAAGCTGGGGTGAACCGCCCGCTGATGTGCTGGAAAAATGGCTGCACCTGAGCGAAGGCTTCCAGCGCCTGTGTGAAAAGCATCCGTTCCTGAAAAACAGCAACAACCTGACGCAGTTGGGGACGCTGGGAACCGGCAACCATTTCATCGAAGTCTGTCTGGACGAAGATCAAGCTGTGTGGGTGATGCTGCATAGCGGTTCGCGCGGGGTCGGCAACAAGATTGGTTCGCACTTCATCGCACAGGCGAAAAAGGAGATGGAACGCTGGTTCATCCACCTGCCGGACAAGGATCTGGCCTACATCCCGGAAGGCAGCGAGCATTTCCGCGATTATGTCGAAGCCGTGGCATGGGCGCAGGATTTCGCGCAAGCCAACCGCGAAGTGATGATGGCGCGCACCCTGCAAGCGATCCGCGAAGTGCTGCCAAAGCCGTTTTCCGCCGATGTGGAAGCGGTCAACTGCCATCACAACTACATCAGCAAGGAACACCACTACGGGCAGGATGTGTGGGTAACCCGCAAAGGGGCGGTGAGCGCGAAGGCAGGCGAAATGGGCATCATCCCCGGCAGCATGGGGGCGAAATCCTACATCGTGCGCGGGCTGGGCAATGCGGAAAGCTTTTGCAGTTGCAGCCACGGCGCAGGCCGTGTGATGTCACGCTCCGAAGCCAAACGCCGTGTTTCGATGGAAGAACATGCCCGCGCCGTCGCCGGGGTGGAATGCCGTACCGACGAAAGCGTGATCGACGAAACGCCGTCAGCCTACAAACCAATCGAAAAGGTGATGGAGGCGCAGAATGATCTGGTGGAGATTGTGCATACGCTGAAGCAGGTGTTGTGTGTGAAGGGGTAACCCTATTTCCTGAAATCAAGCGTACCTGTATCAAACGAGACAGACCAACAACGTTACTCCATACATACAAGGGAACTTTTTATGACGCTGCACCCAAAACTGAATGAACTGCTCGACGAAATGCTTCCTATCGTCCAGGATTTCCACCGCCAAGGTATGTTTGCACCTCATGCAGCCTTCATTGATGACGAAGGGAATTGCACAGGTAGTGCCTTGACAACTGATGGTTCATGCTCGCTATCTGTATCGCAGGCACTTGATTACTTTGAGAATCGTTTTTCGCAATTGGCAGCCGAAGGTAAAATCCAAGCCTCAGCAATCTTTTATCACTCATCTGGGGTTAAGGTAACAGAAGATTTCGAAGTATCCCATATTGCTGGCAGGTTGTTTGCTCCTGCTGACCACGAAGATGAGTGCCATATATTGGTTGTATTACTTGAACACGCAGCAGGCGATTCTGTGTATTTGCAATGCTCATATACTGGTCAACCGCCCTCAGTTGATTATCAAATGGACTTTTTAATAGAAAAGCCTGCAAAGGTATTTAACTGCTCACCCCCATCTGCCACTCCGGAATGAAGCGCGGCCAAGCTGTCAAGCCGCCCGCTGCTGTGGTAAATGCACATTCATCACAATTTCCGAGTAGGGCGTAAATACCTTGCCCTGCTCGTCGCGCTCAATCGCTAGCCCATCCATATGAACAATGTAGCCGTATGGCAATTGCCAAGTCCTAGCAAATGTATTACATATGAATACATTCATATATTCATAGGGGCAAGATCATGAGCAGAAGCGCCATCATCACCACTCGCGTAGATCCCGAACTGAAAGCCAATGCCGAACAGGTGCTAGCGCAACTCGGCATGACTACTGCCCAGGCAATCACCATGTTCCTGAAACAGATTGAATTGCAGCGTGGCCTACCCTTTACCCCACGTTTGCCCACACAAAATGTCCAAACACACAAACCATTTAAAGTTGAAACATTCAGCCTGGGCAGCGACACCACACCTGATCGGGATGAACTATATACAGAACGTGGTTTGTAAGCAGCATGTACGCACTGGATACCAACCTACTGGTGTACGCACATAATGTCGACGCACCATTCCACGAAGCCGCCAAAGCGTTTATTGAAAAAGTCATGAATGAACGGGATGACGAAGGCAAACTTGCTGTCTGTATTCCCGCGCAGGTTTTGATCGAATTTATAAACGTCATTACCTGGACAAAACTCGAATCGCCTTTGTCATTGCCCGAGGCTTTGCAAATCGTACAACAGTACCTGGATACAGGTGTAACGATCGTGCACCCTCTTCCCAGCCAACTGAATACCTTGCTGGAACTGTTTGCAAACGTACAAACCCGTAAAAAAGTCTTTGATACGGCATTGGCGGCGACATTACGTGACAATGGCATTTCCGGGCTATACACACTCAACGTCAAAGATTTTGTTTGTTTTGAATTTTTGGGTGTTGTGAATCCATTAGCGTAATCGACGAAACGCCGTCCGCCTACAAGCCGATCGAAGCGGTTTTAAGGCTTTTTGCGGTACGCATTGGCCAGATTATCGAACAGCGTCCGGCTCATGCCGGTGATCTTGAGGAAATTTTCCAGCTCCGCCGCCAGCGAGGAAGACTGGTAAGACTCCTGCATCACCAGCAGGGAAAACCCGGTGGCGGCGTTCAACGCCTGGGTGGCCGCAACCAGCTTCCCCTGATCTTCGGCGTACAGTTCGCCAAAGATACGAACCATCTCCGACTGTATAATGACCATTGCCCCTGCCATGAATTCGACCGGAAGCCTGACTTTGACGTGAAGGTCGCCAACATGGTACAGCTTCCGGGTGTATTCCACGCCAAAATCGCTGGTAAGCAACTCGTTGAGCCAAGTGAGATGGGTTTTCTTCAGATTTTCAACTTGGCCTGCCACAAAATCGGCGGTTTTGGGAATCCCTTGCAAGCGCTCATAAAAAATATCCGTCACTTCTTGTAAATGTGGACAGACATCAGGGTGAATGTGATGCAAAACTGTAATTTTGTCATCATCCAGCCCTGCGAACTGCCTTGCGTAAATACATAAGCTTTGAATATCAATATTTTGCATATTTCTTGTCGCTATAGTTTGCATGGTGTGGATAATTTATATTCACCAAAATTTAAGGCCTTTTCGCCAGATTCCAACGCCAACAGAAATTGCTTGCACGCCAAACCGCCCGCATACCCGGCCAGCTTGCCGGACTTGGCGATCACCCGGTGGCAGGGAACCACAATACTGAGCGGATTCAGGCCATTGGCGTGGCCGACCGCCCGCACCGCCTGCGGCTGGCCGAGCAAGGCGGCCTGTTCGGCATAACTGCGGGTTTCGCCGTAAGGAATATCCTGCAAAGCTTGCCACGCGCGGCGTTGGAAGGGGGTGCCATCCATTTGCAGCGGCAAATCAAACACACGGCGTCGCCCGGCAAAGTATTCCTGCAACTGGGCGACGGCTTGGTCGACCAAGGAATTGCCGTCCGCCTCCGCCGCACCCAGGGCCGCATTGATGCGCGCCCAATTGCTGGTGAAGGCGACCGCCCGCAGCGCATGCTCATCAGCTGCGATGTAAAGCTCCCCGCAGGGAAACGGGTGTTGTTGAAAACAGGTTCCCATGCTTGCTGCCTCGTGTCAGGTGGGCCGGATCAGGTGCAGGAATTCTTGCCGGGTGCGCGGATTGTCGCGGAACTCGCCCAACATCATGGAAGAGACCGTCCACGAATGCTGTTTCTGCACGCCACGCATCATCATGCAGAAATGCTGCGCCTCAATCACCACACCCACGCCCGCCGCCCCCGTCACCTGCTGGACAGCCTCGGCAATCTGCTTGGTCAGGTTTTCCTGGATTTGCAGGCGGCGGGCGTACATGTCGGTAATGCGCGCAATCTTCGACAAGCCGAGCACCTTGCCCTGCGGCAGGTAGGCGACGTGCGCCTTGCCGACGAACGGCAGCAGGTGATGCTCGCACAACGAATACAGCTCAATATCCTTGACGATCACCATTTCATCATTGTCGGAAGCAAAAATGGCATCGTTGACAATAGCTTCCAGTGATTGCTGATACCCTTGGGTCAAGAATTCAAACGCCTTGGCCGCCCTTTCCGGAGTCTTTTGCAGGCCGTCGCGGCTTACATCCTCACCGATGCTGGCAATAAGCGCCTGGTAAAGTTTGCTGGTATCCATGAAATCGTGGCTATCCTAGCTGGGTCTGTAGTTATCAGGGAGTGAAGATAAGCCGCCGCCGCCCAACTGGCAAATAGAATATGAAATCATGCGTTTATTGAAAACGTATGGCCTGCGTCCGGCAACCGTCAAACTAGGGTGGTCGGCAGCAACTCCACCGTGCGGCCATCCGGATCGGTCGCCAGCGTTCTTGCTGCGACCGTATCCGTTTGAAAACCCAGCCGGATATTGTCGGCAGCTTCCGGCGCATTCAGCGGATACAACTCGAACATTAGGCATATTTTGCAAACGGGTTTTGCCGCACAATCAACATCCAAAACCCGAGGAGAGAATCATGCGCCAGACACTCATACTATACCCCGCATTCGCCATGGCCCTGCTGACCTTCATTGCCGCCGCCTGGCTGCTGCGTTGCCGGATCAGGGCGGTGCGGGAAGGCCTGACGCCCACTTATTTCCGCCTGAACCACGGCGCAAAGCTGCCTGATTACGTGGTGCAGGCCACCCAGCATTATGACAACCTGTTTGAAATGCCACTGCTGTTTTATGTGGTGGTGACGCTCAGTTACGTGACGCAAGCGGCGGACTGGGCGCTGGTGGCGCTGGCCTGGGCGTATGTCGGCGCGAGAGGCGTGCACACCAGCATCCATCTCCGCTCCAACAAACTGCGCTGGCGGATGTGGACGTTCCTGTCCAGTTACGCCTTGCTGGTGCTGATGTGGGGGTGGCTGTTTATCCGGCTAATGAGGTAAGCGCTGTCAGTCAGATGATCCTGCATGCGAGTGCACTTATTTCCCCAGCGCCTGCCGGGGCGAACGCAGCGCATAGGCAACCAACCCCAGCCCCGCCACAAAAAACGGCACGCTTAACCACTGCCCCACGCTGATGCTGAAGCCCTCTTCATACGCCGCCTGCGGTGTCTTGAAATATTCCAGCACGAACCGGGCGGCGAACACGCTGGCGAAGAAAATCCCCGTCAGCAGGCCATGTGGGGTATTTTTCCCATAACGCCGGTACACCGCCAGCAGGCCGAGGAAAATCAGCAGGTAGGCCGCCGCCTCATACAACTGCACCGGGTGGCGCGGCAGGTCGTCCACCGCCTCGAACACCACGCCCCAGGAGCCATTGGTGGGGTTGCCGACGATTTCCGAATTGAGGAAGTTGGCGCAGCGCACCAGCATGCCGCCCAAGGCGGAAGGGATGGCAATCCGGTCAGTCAGCCACAGCAGCGATGGCAGGGGGTAACGCCGGGCATACAGCCACAACCCCAGCAACAGGCCGACTGCCCCGCCGTGGCTGGCCAGCCCGCCTTCCCAGATTTTCAGGATGTTCAACGGGTGCGTCAGGTAAAATTCCGGGTCGTAAATCAGGCAATGCGCCAGCCGCGCCCCCAAGATCGTGCCGCCCATGATGTAGAACAGCAGGTTGTCCAGATCCAACTGGGTTTGGCCTTCGTCACGGAAAATCCGCTGCACGATCCAATAACCCGCCATGAAGGCCGTGGCGAACAGGAGGCCATACCAGTGCACACTAACACCGCCAACGGATACCAGGATCGGGTCAAACTGCCAGTGAAAAATGGCGGACATGCTTGTTTCCTTGCGTTGAAACCAATAAGGCGGCTGTGCGGGGCAAGCAGCAGTGCCTGCCCCGGTTCCACGCCATCAACCGGCGGGCGGATTGTTTAAAGGGTGGTGCTGTCGCGCAGTTTTTCCAGCAGCTTCTGGCCGACGCCCTTGACCTTGAGCAAGGCGTCCAGGGAGCTGAACGGGCGCGCCGCCACAATGGCTTCCGCCACTTTTTGGGAAACGCCTTTCAACGCGGCGACCTGCTTGAGGCTGGCGGTGTTGAGGTTAAGGGCGGCAGGTTCCGTTTTGGCTTGCGCCGCTTTGCCGCTGCTGGTTTCCTTGGTGTCGGCCACGGCAACAGGGGTGGCTGGTTCCCGTACTTCCGTTGCGCCGTCAAGGCTTGGCACCGCCCCCGCTTCCGGCTCTGGCTGGTTGGCCACTTCGGGATTGCGGCCACCCTGCAACACAACTGGCGTCCACTGCATCACATACGGGTGGTCAAAATTCACGAAATCACGGGTCACGTAACCGGCACCGTCCCATTCCCGCAGCATCAGGCTCAAACGCCAGCTACCCGCAGGCGGCTCCTGGAAGTTCAGGTCGTAACGGCACTGGCTCAAGCTGTGCTGGTCATACAGTTCGCCGATTTGCACGCCCGCCAGCGCGAAGCCCTCAAAATAATCGCCCTGATAGGGCTGTTTGAGCGCCCACAATTCGATGGACAAGGTGCCGCTGACGCCGCCGCCATTGCGGGTGTTGGCAATGGATTCAATCTCGACCACGACGCGGCCTGCGGTTTCGATCCGGTAGCCGCAAGCGCCGTCCAGGTTCAGTTCCGGTTTGGCCGGGTAAATAACAGGTAATGGCTGAAAATTTTGCATGGGAGGTAACTCCTTGAATTTTGGTTGGGCGCTGATTCTAAACTATTTTACCCCTGTGGGGAAAACACCTGCACTGTGATTCGCCCCAGGCAGCCTGTCTGCCGCCTACATCCCCTGCATTTGGAATGCTTGAGTGGGTGGCCAATTGCCCCTTCGCAGGCTAACCGGTAGGTGAAAACGTTGGTGTATACTCAACACAATCCAATCTCAGTGAATCCGCATGAGTATCCAGAACCCGATTAAACAGTTGAGCATTCACGGCTTCAAGTCGATCCGCAGACTGGAAAGATTCCCGCTAACGGATTTGGATGTGCTGATTGGGGCAAATGGTTCCGGCAAAAGTAATTTTGTGTCGTATTTCAAAATGTTGGGTGAACTGGTGGAACAGCGTTTGCAGACTTGGGTACGCAAGCAAGGTGGGGCTGATCGTATCCTGAGCTTTGGCGTGAAAGAAACCGGCAAGTTGGAATCATTTATCGGATTTGGGCGCAATGCCTATCAGTTTGCGTTGGAGCCAACAGTGGATGGCAGCTTTGTTTTTACAGAAGAATCACTCTTTTATGACGGCTCATCCCACATCGACAACTGGAAACAACTTCAGCCAGGGCACAACGAGGCTCGACTCAAGAGTTATACGGGCTTTGGATACCGGGCTGATTATTGCTATAACGCCATTTCCAGTTGGAAAGTTTTCCACTTCCATGACACCAGCGACACTGCGGGCGTAAAGCGCCTATCGCCTGCGCATGACAATGAATACTTGCGGCAGGATGCCTCCAATCTGGCGGCCTTCCTTTATCGTCTACAAGCCGAACACCCGGATGTTTACCAACAAATCCGTAAGACCATCCGGCTGGCTGTTCCATTTTTCGACGACTTTGTGTTGAAGCCACAAAAGTTGCCGACAGAAGAAGAGCAAATCCGCCTGCTCTGGCAACAGCAGGATAGCGATTATGCGCTATGGCCCAGCCAGTTATCCGATGGTTCAATCCGCTTCATGTGCCTGGTGACCGCCTTGCTGCAACCCGAACCACCTTCCACCATCATCATTGATGAACCGGAACTTGGCTTACACCCTTACGCCATCACCTTACTGGGGTCGTTGCTGCGTTCGGCTTCCAAACGTATGCAGGTCATTGTCTCCACCCAATCCGTGCCGTTGGTGAACGAATTCACAATAGACAATCTGGTGATTGTGGAGCGGGAGCAAGGAGCCAGCGTGTTCAAACGGCTAAATGCCCAAGACCTGCAACTATGGCTGGAGGAATACTCAGTTGGCGAACTATGGGAGAAAAACATTCTCGGCGGGAGACCGCGCTAATGATCCGTGTACACGTCATTTGCGAAGGCCAAACCGAAGAAATGTTTGTCAATGAAGTGTTGGCAAAAAGCTTTGCGGCTCAAGAGATCTATCTTATTCCAGCGTTGATTGGCAAACCGGGGCATAAAGGCGGTAATTTTCGCTTTGAACGCTTGCTAACCGATATAAAAGGGCGGCTGCTGAATGATGCGACAGCATATTGCACAACTTTTTTTGATTTTTATGGCTTACCCGCAAATTTTCCTGGCAAGCAAGAAACCAGTCAGTATGCCAATCACACTGATAAAGCCCACTGCATTACCGAGGCGATGAACACACGTTTGCAGGATAACTTAGGGGGTGAAGCCATGCGCCGATTCATCCCTTATGTACAAATGTATGAATTTGAAGGCTTGTTGTTCAGTGACGTCAACCGGTTGGCGCAAGGGTTTAACCAACCAGCATTGGTTGAAGAATTACAGGCTATTCGGGCAGCATTCGGTTCTCCCGAAATGATCAACGACAGCCCGGAGACAGCACCCAGTAAACGTTTATTGTCAATATTTGATCAATACGATAAACCCTTGTATGGCTCACTGGCCGCACTGGAAATCGGCCTGGACAATATCCGGAGAGAATGCCCTCTGTTCAATGCATGGTTGGATAGCATCAGCCTGCTAGCCCCGATTGAAACGTAACAGCAGCCTTAAGAAGACGCTGACCCGGCACGCACCAAGTCGCCCTGGCAATCCACCACCGATACCTGTCTGGAAAAGCGTTTTTTCAGCAAGATGACAACCGCCATCCCCGCCATCATCGCCAGATAAGCGGGCAGCGCATGCGGCGACAACA
Organism: Candidatus Thiothrix phosphatis; assembly: GCF_035668035.1. NCBI lineage: Bacteria > Pseudomonadati > Pseudomonadota > Gammaproteobacteria > Thiotrichales > Thiotrichaceae > Thiothrix > Candidatus Thiothrix phosphatis. Next base: position 45,611 of record NZ_JAYMYJ010000136.1, read on the forward strand.
TCGGCATCCCTTCCAGCAGCAAACCCGCATTACCGCCCGGCGTCATGGCAATGCCCACTCCCATGCAGGTTCCCGCCGCCAGATGCAACAGCCATTGCCGGGGGACGCCCAAGCGCCATACCACGCCGCGCCGTTGCAGCGCAGAAAACAACATGCCGCCCAACAAAGCGGCGAACAACAACAACCGCACAAGCGCACCGCCATCCACTGCCGGATGTTCCACCAGTTGATGCAAAGTGCCGGTATACGCCCACCCGCCCCAGATGGAAATCAGCAGCGCATTGCTGACCCCGAACAGGAAAGCGGCGGTGGAGAGACGATACTGGTTTGCCAGCAAGCGCTGCCGCCAGCCAACGCCAGCAGGCCGGGTTGCCCACAAGCGCCACAGCTCATACGCCATCCACGACCAAATGGGCAGCAGCAATAACAAATAGGCATCCTTAAATTGGTAGAGCGCCAGCAACGGCGCGGCAGGTGGGCTGTGCCATTGCGGCAGCAGCAGCCCATGCAGTTCGAATCCGGCCAAAAATCCCAGCAGGGTAAACAGCAACTTGAGTTCCCCGCTAACCAGCCGTGTCAGGGTGGAAAAAGCACACCCATCATTGATCGCCGCCCCCATGCCGAACACCGCCCCACCCGCCAGCGCAGGCAGGGATAAGGCGAACACATGCGGCGCATGCGACGGCACCACCGCCAGCCACGCCAGCGGCACAGCGATCCCCAACGCCCACACCCCGGCTTTGATAAAGCTTTGCAGCATCAGCGAATGGCCGGTTGAAAGGATTTCCGCGACCGCACGCACCCCGCAAATCCCTGCCCGGTGCGCCGCAAACCCCAGCAAGGCCGCCAGCAAAACGGATAGCGCAAGCGTCATGATCCAAGCTCCGTGCAAGAAAAAACCATTGGCGGACACCCCATTGTTACGCAGACACCCTGACTTTGGATGCGCAGGCAAACACCTCACACCGGCAGCGCTGTCTTCTCCACCACCCGGCGCAGCACAAAGCTGGAATGCACCCCGCTTACCCCTTCAATCCGGGTGATCTTTTCCAGCAGCAACGCCTGAAACGCATCCATATCCCGCACCACCACCTTGAGCTGGTAATCGGCTTCCTGGCCGGTGATCAGCAGGCATTCCATCACTTGCGGCAGTTCTGCCACTGCGGCTTCGAACCGGGCGAAACGTTCCGGCGTGTGCCGATCCATGGAAATATGGATCAGCGCCATCAGCGACAAATCCAGCTTTTTCGCATCCAGCAAAGCCCGGTAGCCGCTGATGAAACCCGCTTCCTCCAGCGCCCGCACCCGGCGCAGGCAAGGCGACGGCGACAGGCCAATGCGTTCGGCCAGATCCTGGTTGCTGAGGCGGCCATCTTCTTGCAGTTCCTGCAAAATGCGGCGGTCGTAGCGGTCAAGTTCCATTGGGTTCTCCTGCCCAGGCAGATCATTTCAAAACATTCCGGCAGCAGGTTTGTTCAATGCCACAGCACTGCCAGCGGCATCGCCCACAGCCTTTCACCGAAGGGGACAATTTCGCTCCCCTGATACAACACCACACCACAGCGGAAATCATCCCCCACCTGTTGCTGCAATTCCCGCAAGCCTTTGAAATCGCTGCCCTGCACCTGGCCCGCAGCTTTGACCTCGACACCCGCCAACTGCCCGTTGGGGCGCTCCAGCACAAAATCGACTTCCTTGCCATCACTGGTGCGGAAATGAAACAGGCTGGCGCGGGTATCACTGAAGGACAACTGCTTGATGAGCTCGCTGGCGACAAAGTTTTCCAGCACATGCCCAAACAGGGTGGGGTTTTGCAATGGCAGGTCATGCAAGCGGTAGCCCAGGGTGTGGCACAGCAAATTGCTATCCAGCAGATAAGCCTTGGGGGCTTTGACCAGCCGCTTTTCAATATTGCGGAACCACGGCGGAATGTCGGTGGTGAGGTACATGAATTCCAGCAAGGTGCGGTAACGTTTGCCCGTGACAGCGTTCAGGCCCACGCTGCGGGCAATTTCACTGTCATTCACCAGTTGCCCGGCGCGCGAGGCCATCAGGCGCAACAGGCTGGGCAGCAAGGTGATTTTTTCTACTTCGGCAATCTGGCGCACATCACGTTGCAGCAAGGTGGTGATGTAACTGTCGAACCATAACTCGCGTTGCGCGGCATCCTTGCCCGGCAGTTCCGGGAAAGTCGCAGCGTGGATGGTGGCGAGGGTCGCCTCCACATCAGAGGCCAACGCATGACCAGGGAATTGGTTATTGAACAGGTTGGCAAGAAATACGCCTTCACGTCCATGCACTTCCAAAGCGGACAAGGGGTAGAGACGCAGCAAGGCCATACGCCCAACCAAGGCATCCGCCAGTTTCGGCAGCGCCATGATATTGGCCGAACCTGTCAGCAAGTAGCGCCCGTAGCTGCTGTCGTTGTCTGCGAGGCGCAAATCGTCAATCCGTTTTTTCAGGGCGCGGAAAATCCCCGGCACAAGCTGCACTTCATCAATAATCAGCGGGCGTTCGCGGCGCAGAAAAAAATCCGGGTTGCTGACCGCTGCCGCCATCGCTGTGGGGCTGTCGAAGGTGACGTAATCCGCCGGATAATCCTTTGCTGCCAAGATTTGCGCCAAGGTGCTTTTGCCTGCCTGGCGTGCACCACTGATGAATACGATTGGGCTGCCATTGAGGGCGGTCAGGAGCCTGGGCGTCAGGTGGCGTTCGGTAAACATGTTTGCAAATTTAAAGTCTGATTTTGGATATTCCAAAGTTTAGCATTTGATCGGCAAACCTGAGACCTCGCTATTGGCAGAAGCCCCATGCGGGAGGAACATTTTTCCACACAAAAATGTCTATCCGTTTATACTTTCAACAGGGCAAAAATCTTACCTGGATAAGGGCTTCTTATGTCAACTACACCAAACCCCATCGTGTTTATCAGTTACGCGCATGAAGGCTCCCTTCAGCAGCAGGTCAAGGCATTGGCAGACTGGCTCACCGCGCATCAGGTGCAGGCCATCACCGACCATCCGCACACCAACCGGCCACCGGAAAAGGGCTGGCGTGCCTGGATGCAGCACAATGTGGAAGACGCCGATCTGGTGCTGATCGTCTGTAGTGAGCGTTATAAAAACCTGTTTGAAAAGCGTGAGGTGCCGGATGACGGCGGGCGCGGCGTCAGTTGGGAAAGCGGCATCATTACCGATGACCTGTACAATGCGCGCCTGCGCAACCGGCGATTTTTCCCCATCCTGCCCGATGGCGGCGACCGCCAGCACATTCCAGTGGTGTTGCGCGACTGGGACAACAACCACCGCTTCCCTTCCGGCAATGAGCGCATCCTGTCGCTGATCCGGGATGAAATCCGCATCCCCACCCCCGACGGCCCTTTCCAGCAACGGCTGCCGGGTGAACTGGGCGGCGCTGACGACACCCGGCTGCAAGCCCGTGAAGGCGAAGTCATTGGCCGCGCCAGCGAAGTGGCGGATGTCCTGCATTTCCTGAATTCAACCGCCAGCAGCGCGGCGGTCTGCGGCCATGTCACCGGCAGCGGCGGCATTGGCAAAACCGAAGTCTGTAAAGCCGCGTTGAAAAGCTGGCTATCCCAACACCCCATGCTGCGGGCGTTTTATATTGCGGTGAGTGATACGGCGGATGCCCGTATGCTGTTGTTCCACCTGGGTGATGCGGTGGGGCTGTCGCCTGACACGCTGGCGCAGACCAACACGCTGCAACAGTTACGCCCCCACCTGCCGGGCGGTTTGTATTACCTCGACAACCTTGAACATGTGGCGGAATCCACCGGCGGCATGGCCTTGCTGCGGGAGCTGGCGAGCCTGCCGGGTGTGCGGCTGCTGGCGTCCTCGCGGGTCGCGCTGGATAGCGTGCTGGGGCGAAGCATTGCGGTTGACCGGCTGGACGCCACCAGCGCCAGCGCCTTGTTCGCCAAAACCTGGAATGGCAGGGAAACCCTTGACCCGGCTGAAGTCCGCACCTTTGTTGACAGGGAGCTGGGCGGGCACCCCTTGAGCATCACCCTGATGGCAAGGCTGGGGCGGGCGTATGCCTGGCCGAAGCTACAGGAGCGCTGGCGGCAGGAAGGCACCGCCTTTGTGAAAACCCGCAAAGCCAGCGAACGCCTCGACAGCCTGGAGATTTCCTTCGCCATCACCCGCCAACTGGTGGCGCAGGAAACAGGCGCGCTGGCGTTGTGGCAATTCATCGCGCTGTTCCCGGAAGGCTGCCGGGAAGCGACCCTGGAACAATGGGAAGCCATTAGCGGCTACCCCGACGCCAGACTGAGCTTGTTTGAGCATCACATCCTGCAACAGGACAATGGCTGGATCAGCATGCTACCGCCGGTGGCGCGTTACGCCCTGAGCCACGTTCAGGACAATCCCTCCGGCGATGATGCGACCGCATTTTGCTGGGCCGACACCCGTAAAACGGCCTATCAATATTTTATGCAGATTGCCCTGGATGGGGCGCAAACAGCCAGTTCGGAAAACGCCACCCGCTCCAGGGTGCGCTGCGCAGAAGAAATGTGGGCCATTGCGCGCCTGTTAACGGCTGACAGGCAAAGCGCCACTCCGGACAATGCCTTGCCAAAGCAATTGAATCGTCTGCTGGCCAACACCTACGCATTTAATGTGTTGGCGGGATTGCAAGCGTTAACAACCATGCAGGATTTGCTCCACGACGGCCTTTCAAGCAAAAAACTCGGCGACCTCGAGAGTCGGCTCGGCCAGATCGAGCAGGCGCGCCAACACTACGATCAGGCCATCGAACTCTACCAACAGGAACAGGCGAAGCTCGGGCTCGCCAATGCCCTGAAAGCACTCGGCGACCTCGAGAGTCGGCTCGGCCAGATCGAGCAGGCGCGCCAACACTACGATCAGGCCATCGAACTCTACCAACAGGAACAGGCGAAGCTCGGGCTCGCCAATGCCCTGAAAGCACTCGGCGACCTCGAGAGTCGGCTCGGCCAGATCGAGCAGGCGCGCCAACACTACGATCAGGCCATCGAACTCTACCAACAGGAACAGGCGAAGCTCGGGCTCGCCAATGCCCTGAAAGCACTCGGCGACCTCGAGAGTCGGCTCGG